>JBQGDU010000622.1:0-8094 GCA_052039245.1 Aeromicrobium sp.
ACAGCACCGGCGCCCACGGGGGATCGCCACGTCGAGGAGGACGCAGGCCGGGGGGAGATCCCGGCGAAGCTGCCCCCGCGTCGCGAGCGCCCGGTCCAACGTGGTCGGCTGCTCCTGATCATCATCTTCACCGTCGTCGCCGTTCTCGGGGTCGTCGGCGGCGTCCTCATCTCCACCCAGGCGAGGAGCGCGGCGGGCGCCGGCCTGTCCATCGGGTTCGCGTTCATCCCCCTGCCGCTGCTGTGGCTCGCGTACTGGTGGCTGGACCGCTACGAGCCGGAGCCGCGCCGCTACAAGCTCGCCGCCTTCATCTGGGGTGCCGTCGTGTCCGTGGCCATCGCGCTCGGGGTGCAGCTCGGGGTGCAAGTGGCGTTCGACCTCGGCGACGAGGAGATGGCCGCGTTCGTGGCACCGCTCTCGGAGGAGCCGGCCAAGGGTCTGTTCCTGCTCCTGACCTTCCTGCGCTGGCGCCGCATCATCGACGGGTTCGTCGACGGCCTCGTGGTGGCTGGTCTGGTGGGCGTGGGCTTCGCATTCGTGGAGAACATCGGCTACTACGCGGCCAGCTACCTCGGTTCGCCCGACCTCAAGGTCGCCGGCGCCGACGGTGCCACCTCCACGTTCATCGTGCGCGGTGTCTTCAGTCCGTTCGCCCACCCGCTGTTCCTGTCCGCGTTCGGCATCTCGATCGGCATCGCCGTCGGACTGCGCTCGCGCACGCTGAAGGTCCTCGTCCTGGTCGCCGGGATGTCGACCAGCATCGCGCTGCACGGGCTGTGGAACGCGTCGCTGTCCTACGGTGGCGGCGCGGCGTTCGTGCTCGTGTACCTCGTGCTCGGGGCGCTGCTGCTGGGCCTCGGCATCCTGGCCGTCGTGGTGCGGGTCGGACAGGTCCGGACGCTCGAGCGGTCGCTGTCGTTCGTCGCGGAGCGCGGCTGGATCCATCCGGCGGAGATCCCGTACCTGTCACGCTTCGGCCACCGGAAGGCGGCACGGTCCTGGGCCAAGCAGCACCACGGCCCGGTGGCCGCCAAGATCGTCACCCGGTACCAACGACTCGCCACCGAGATGGCCTTCCTGCACGACGCGATCATGAGCGGTCGGGACAAGCCGCACGGTGTCGAGCGCACCCACGGACTGCTGGATGAGATGAACGCCCTGCGTCCGATGGTGCGGCTCCCGCCGGCTCTCGAGCCGCTGCCGTCGCGCTGAGCGAGGGCCCTCACGCGGAGAGCGCGGGGGACGGCGACCCACGCGGGTCCGTCGTCCACTAACCTGGTGCCCACGTGACGCATGAGGCCCAGGGAGGAGTGTTCGGTTGCTCAGCGACAATGCATCTGCACAGCTGCTGGGCGCCCTGAGTCGGCTCCTGTCAGCGGTCAACGCCGTCGACCTCGGTCTCGACGTGCCGCACGCCAAGAAGACCCGTGAGCTGAGGGCCGAGGTCGCCGACCAGCTCTCGGACTACGTCATCCCGCGTCTGGTGCAGCTCGACGCGCCGCTGCTGACGGTCGTCGGTGGCTCCACGGGCGCCGGGAAGTCCACGCTCGTCAACTCCATCGTCGGTGAGACCGTCACGGAGTCCGGAGTGCTTCGTCCCACCACCCGCTCGCCGGTGCTCGTGCACCACCCGGACGAGGGGGAGTGGTTCCGCCCGGACCGCATCCTGCCGGACCTGCCCCGCACCGAGGCCGTCACGAACGACGTCTACGCCCTGCGGCTCGTCGCCTCACGCTTCGTGCCCCGCGGCCTCGCGGTGCTCGACGCGCCGGACATCGACTCCATCGACGCGGACAACCGTCAGCTCGCCGCCCAGCTCCTCGCGGCGGCCGACCTCTGGCTCTTCGTGACGTCGGCCGCGCGCTACGCCGACCAGGTCCCGTGGGAGTACCTGCGACGAGCCGCCGACCGCAGCACGTCCGTGGCCGTGGTGCTCGATCGCACGCACGACGACCACGTGGTCGAGGTGCGCGGACACCTCGCCCGCATGATGACGTCGCGCGGTCTCTCGGACTCCCCGCTCTTCACCGTCCCGGAGTCCGAGGTCGATGCGCACGGCCTCCTGCCCCGGGAGGCGGTGGCGCCTGTCGTGGGCTGGCTGCACGACCTCGCCGCCGACCCGGCCGGCCGCGCGGCGGTCGTCCACGCCACGCTCGACGGTGCCGTCCGGCACAACGTCATGCGCAGCTACGACATCGCCGACGCGCTCGAGAGCCACGTCGGCGCGGCCCGTCAGCTGCACGGCGACCTGGAGGCCAGCTGGGACAAGGCGACGCGTGCCGTCGCCGAGCAGACCTCCGACGGCACCCTCATGCGCGGGGAGCTCGTGGCCCGCTGGCAGGAGTTCGTGGGCAGCGGTGAGCTCCTGCGCTCGGTCGAGGATCGGGTGAGCCGTCTGCGCGACCGATTCGTCGACAACGTCACGGGTCGCCGCACCCGATCCACCGACGTCC
This sequence comes from Aeromicrobium sp., assembly GCA_052039245.1. Lineage (GTDB taxonomy): Bacteria > Actinomycetota > Actinomycetes > Propionibacteriales > Nocardioidaceae > Aeromicrobium. The sequence goes on from JBQGDU010000622.1 coordinate 2,454, forward strand.
TGGAGGCTGCTGCCGCCGGCATCCAGTCGCTCGTCCTCGAGCACGCCGAGACGGCCGCCGGGCAGACGTCACGCGCCTGGCAGGCGACACCCGCCGGGGCAGCGCTGCTGGGGGCTCATCCCGGTCTGGAACGGGCTTCGCGCGACGTCCGGGTCAGCGCGGAGCGGCTCGTGCGCGACTGGCAGCAGCGCGTCTTCGACCTCGTGCGCGCTGCCGGCCAGGACAAGCGGCTGACGGCGAAGTTCCTGGCCCTCGGTGTCAACGGCGTGGGTGTGGCGGTCATGGTCCTCGTCTTCGTCCGGAACGCCGGTACCGACGACGTCGGCGGCTCGGCCGCCGCGCAGACGCTGCTCGATGCCGTGCTCGGTCGTTCGGTGGTGGAGGACCTCGTCCGCCGGGCCGCCGAGGACCTGGAGACGGGGGTCGTCGTCCCGCTCGCCGCGGAGCAGCGCCGCTTCACCGACCTGCTCAGCCCGGCAGCCTCGCTCGAGGCAGCGCAGATCGAGCTCCGCGAGGCCGCCCGGCAGTCCGAGTACGCTCGGCACGCCGACTTCCTCGACGACGGAGGCAAGCACCGATGATGAAGCCTCGGAGGGTGACCCGATGAGCGCTCTGCGCGATGCTGCTGAGAAGGCGTACAGCGGCGAGCGGACGGACGTCGCTCATCGGCTCGCCGGACTCCGGGAGGCGGTGGACGCCGCCGACGGTCGGCTGGACCCCGACCGCCTCGAGACGGCCCGCACCCTCGACGAACGCGCGAGCGAGCGACTGCAGCTCTCCGGCGAGCACACCATCGTGGCGCTCGCCGGAGCCACCGGCTCGGGCAAGTCCTCCCTGTTCAACGCCTTGACCGACCTCGAGCTCGCCGGCGTCGGTGTGCGTCGGCCCACGACGTCGTGGGCGCTCGCCTGTGCGTGGGGCCCGGACGGAGCGTCGGGACTTCTGGAGTGGATGGGCATCCCCGCGCGGCACCAGGTCTCGCGCATGAGCATGCTCGACCAGTCGTCGCCGGAGACCAAGCTCGAGGGTCTCGTGCTGCTCGACCTGCCCGACCACGACTCCACCGAGGTCTCCCATCACGTGGAGATGGAGCGACTCGTCGAGTACACCGACCTCATCATCTGGGTGCTCGATCCACAGAAGTACGCGGACGCGGCCATCCACGACCGCTACATCAAGCCCATGGCGTCGTACAGCGACGTCACCCTCGTCGTGCTCAACCAGATCGACCGGATCGCGTACGGCGAGCGCGAGCGTGCGCTCGAGGACGTCCGCGCCATCCTGCGACGCGAGGGCCTTCCCGACGTCCCGGTCATCGGCGTCTCCTCGACGCGCGGGGACGGGATCGACGACCTGAAGCGCGAGCTGGTGCGTCGGATCAAGGACAAGCAGACCGCCAAGGGACGCCTCGGCAGCGATCTCTCCCACATCGCGCGGCGAGTGGTCGACGCGGGCGGCACCAGCAGCGTGCCGGGGGTGAGCGCGGTCGACCAGGAGTCGCTGCGGCTCGGGCTCCTCGACGCCACCGGTGTCCCTCAGCTCGTCGACGCCGTGGAGTCCGCGACCCGGCGTCGTGCGCTGCGCTACACGGGGTGGCCTGCAGCCCGGCTCCTGGGACGCTTCCGCAAGGAGCCCCTCGCGGACCTGGGGCTCGAGGAGGACCTGAGTCGGCTCGCCTCCGACGTCGTGCCCTCGGCAGGGCAGGTCAACCGGTCGCAGGCCGAGGGGGCGGTCCGTGAGCTCGCCGAGAAGGCATCGGTCGGTCTGCTCGCACCGTGGCGGGAGGCTGTGCGCCGTGCCTCCACCGACCGTGGCGACGAGGTCGCCCGTGAGCTGGACAGCGCGGTCCAGGGTGTCGACCTGGGTGTCGGCCGTCCGGCCGCATGGTGGCGCCTCGTGCAGGTCCTGCAGTGGCTGCTGCTCGTCGCCGGGATCGGCGGACTCCTGTGGTGGGTGGCCGAGCTGGGAGGGGATCTCGTCGACCTGACCGTGCCCGACGGACCCGCGGTGCTCGGCGTCTCGCTCCCGCCGTTGCTGGCGATCGGTGGGCTCGTGGGCGGCATCGTGCTCGCCCTGCTCGCGCGGGTGCTCGTCGGCGCCTCGGTGAGAGCCCGCGCCCGACGGACCGCCGAGACGCTCGAGAGCGCCGTCGCCGACGTCGCCGACCGTGCGGTGCTGCAGCCGGTGCAGGCCGAGCTGGATCGTTACGAGACCTTTCGTGCGGGCATCACCCGCGCGGTGGACTGAGAGCTCCTGAGGACGGGGCGCGCAGAGCCCCCGCCTCCGCTCGGTAGGCTGGCCCACCTATGGCTGACTACGTCCTCTCTCTGCGCAACGTCCGCAAGGCCCACGGCGACAAGGTGGTCCTCGACAACGTCTCCCTGTCGTTCCTGCACGGCGCCAAGATCGGCGTCGTCGGTCCGAACGGCATGGGCAAGTCCTCCCTCCTCAAGCTCATGGCCGGGCTCGACCAGCCCAACAACGGCGACGTCATCCGTGACCCCGAGGCCAGTGTCGGGATGCTCCAGCAGGAGCCGCCGCTGACGGAGGGCAAGACCGTGCTGGAGAACGTCGAGGAGGCCGTGGGCGAGATCAAGGCCAAGCTCGACCGCTACAACAAGATCAGCGAGGAGCTCGCCGATCCCGAGGCGGACTACGACACGCTCCTGGCCGAGATGGGCGACCTGCAGACCGCCCTCGACCAGCACAACGCGTGGGAGCTGGACTCCCGCCTCGACCAGGCCATGGACGCCCTGCGGTGCCCGCCGCCGGACGAGCTCGTCGACCACCTGTCCGGAGGTGAGCGACGTCGGGTCGCGCTGTGCAAGCTGTTGCTGCAGCAGCCCGACCTCCTGCTGCTCGACGAGCCCACCAACCACCTGGACGCGGAGTCCGTGCAGTGGCTCGAGGGTCACCTGAAGAACTACCCGGGCGCCGTCCTGGCGGTCACCCACGACCGCTACTTCCTGGACAACGTCGCCGAGTGGATCGCCGAGGTCGACCGCGGACAGATCCACGGCTACGAGGGCAACTACTCCACCTACCTGGAGACCAAGAAGGACCGTCTGAAGGTCGAGGGCAACAAGGACGCCAAGCGCGCCAAGATGCTCGAGAAGGAGCTGGACTGGGTCCGCTCCAACGCCAAGGGCCGTCAGGCCAAGTCCAAGGCCCGTCTCGCACGGTACGAGGAGCTCGCCGCCGAGGCGGAGCGCGCCCGCAAGATCGACACGTCGGAGATCAACATCCCGGCCGGCCCCCGCCTCGGCGACGTCGTGCTGGACGCGAAGAACCTGACCAAGGCCTTCGGCGACCGTCCCCTGTGGGACGACATCTCCTTCTCGCTGCCGCGTGCCGGCATCGTCGGCGTCGTCGGACCGAACGGTGTCGGCAAGACGACGCTGTTCCGGATGATCACCGGTGGCGAGGCTCCGGACACGGGCACGCTCGACGTCGGCCAGACCGTCAAGCTCTCCTACGTCGACCAGGGGCGCGCCAACATCGACGGCTCCAAGAACGTGTGGGAGGTCGTCTCCGAGGGCCTGGACTTCATCAAGGTCGGCAACTTCGAGATGAACTCGCGCGCGTACGTCGCCTCGTTCGGCTTCAAGGGCGCCGACCAGCAGAAGAAGGCCGGTGTCCTCTCCGGTGGTGAGCGCAACCGGCTGAATCTCGCGCTCACCCTCAAGCAGGGCGGCAACCTGCTGCTGCTCGATGAGCCCACCAACGACCTGGACGTCGAGACGCTGTCGTCGCTGGAGGACGCCCTGCTGGAGTTTCCGGGCTGTGCCGTGGTCACCTCGCACGACCGCTGGTTCCTGGACCGCATCGCCACGCACATCCTGGCGTGGGAGGGCACCGAGGACAGCCCCGGGCAGTGGTTCTGGTTCGAGGGGAACTTCGCGTCCTACGAGGCCAACAAGGTCGAGCGTCTCGGCGAGGAGGCCGCGCGCCCGCACCGCGTGACGCACCGCCGACTCACGCGCGACTGAGAGCTCGCTGTGGCCGGTCGGTGCGTGCGCCGACTCACGCGCGACTGAGAGCTCGCTGTGGTCGGTCGGTGCGTGCGCCGGTCCACGCGCGACGGACGACGGCTCGCTGTGCGCCTGGTGTGCTCACCACGCGTTTCACCGACTCACCACGGGTAGCAACCCGTGGTGAGTCGTGGACTGCCGTGGTGAGCTCCCTGATTCCCATCAATTGATGGGAATCAGGGGGACGGTGGGACGCGTGAGGCGAAGGTCAGAAGGGGCGGCCGTCGAGGGCCCGGCGCACACTCTCCATGACACGGCCGAGCGCGCGGAAGTCGTCTGGGTCGGCGCCCTTGATCAGGTAGTCCTGGACGCCGCGGACGTGCGTGTGCGCAGCGCGCTCGAGCAGTGCGAAGCCGTCGTCGGTGAGCTCGGCGACGACGCCGCGGCGGTCGTCGGCGACCTGGGAGCGTCGGACCAGGCCGGAGCGTTCGAGCCGGGCGATCGTGTGCGTGATGCGACTGCGCGAGTGCGCCACCGAGGCGGCCAGCTCGGCCATCCGGATCCGGCGCTCGTCGGCCTCGGAGAGGCGCACGAGGATCTCGTACTCGGGCATCGAGATGCCGTGCTCGGAGCGCAGGTCGCGATCGAGCCGGTCGTTGAGCACCGTGGTGCCGCCGAGCAGGGCGCGCCAGATGCGTTGCTGCTCGGCGTCGAGCCACTCGGTGTCGGACATGAGCGTGATCCTATCCGTCGTTCCGGCCCTCGCGGGCGCAGCCTGGCGACGACAGAGGCGCACGCCACACCACGAGGGGAATTGATTGATCTTTAAACCAGTTGTACCGTGATGACCATAGCCGGACGAGCCCGGCCTCGTCCGACAGGACTTCCTTCCGATCCGCATCAGGAGCGATTCATGAGCAACGCCACCGCCATCACCACGGGCACCTGGAACCTCGACCCCACCCACACCGAGATCGGCTTCACCGTCCGTCACCTCATGAGCAAGGTGCGCGGTAAGTTCGAGACGTTCGAGGGCAGCCTCACCACCGCCGAGGACATCACCGACTCCTCCGTCACGGTCTCGGTCGACCTCTCCTCCATCAACACCGGAACCGCCGACCGCGACGCCCACCTGCGCTCGAGCGACTTCTTCGAGGTCGACAACTACCCGTCGATGACCTTCCGCTCGACCGGCGTCTCCCGCAAGAGCGACGACGAGTTCGTCGTCACCGGCGACCTGTCCATCAAGGACGTCACCAAGCCGTTCGAGCTGGCCGTCGAGTTCCTCGGCGAGGGCGGCGACCCGTGGGGCGGCACCCGCGTCGGCATCGAGGCCAAGGGTGAGATCAGCCGCAAGGAGTTCGGCATCGACTACAACATCCCGGCCCAGGGCGACAAGGTTATGATCGGCGACAAGATCGCGATCGCGATCGTCGCCGAGGCCGTCCTGCAGGCCTGAGCCGCAGGCAGCAGACACGCGAACGGCGTCTCCCGCACGGGAGGCGCCGTTCGTCGTCTCAGTGGTGCGGGCGGGTCATCCTCAGGGCCAGGTCAGCGTGCAGGGCGGCGATGTCCTCCGGGGTCTGGGCGCCCGTGGGGGAGAACCAGCGCAGCAGGTCGATGCTCAGCGAGAGCAGGGCCCGTGCCGTGCCTGAGACGTCGTCCACCTC
>JBQGDU010000623.1:0-3515 GCA_052039245.1 Aeromicrobium sp.
ACTCGTCGAACAGGCTGATCAGCATCGCGGTGCCGGTGGCGCTCGCGGCGACCGGCTCGACGGGTCCGACGGTCTCGAACGCGCGACGGGCGTCGGTGAGCGTGAGCCCGCTCCACCATGCGAAGTCCTCCGGCGTCGCCGGCGCGTGGCTCGCGAGGTAGCGCGCGGCGAGCCGGGTGACGGCCTCGTCGTGTGTCAATGCCTCACCCTCGGGGACACGGGAGCGGTAGGGCACGAAGGTGTCCCACGAGCCACGCCGCGGCCCGTTCACCACGACGCGCTCGAGCTCGGCCGCGTAGGTCAGCTGCAGGAGAGCCGACGACGGGAGCTCGTGTCCGCGGGCGGCGAGCGCCTGACCCACCTCCTTGCGCGTCGGTGGCTCCCCGGCCTCGGACACCGACTCGGCGACGACCTCGCCGACGAGGCCGACCAGCCGGTCGAGGTCGTCGAGGATGCCGGTGCTCCGGTACTGCGAGCGGGCCTTGGCGTGCAGTCGCTCGGCGGTGAGGTCGAGCAACCAGTCCAGCTCCTCGGCGAGCACCAGGTGCCACGTCGGCCGCAGCACGTGGTGCCGGACGACGGGCCCGGACGCCACCACCGCCGCGACGTCGGCAGCGGCGGGCCACCCCTGCGCACGCCTGGCCACGGCACGGCACACGTCGTCGAACTCCTGCGCCTGCACGGCGGTCAGGTGACGCACCACCTCGACGACGTCGGGCAGCGGCGGACCGATGAGGTGCTGGCGCGCCATCCGCTCGCCGCGCAGCGCGGCTGGGTCGGCCACGCTGGGGTCGGGCTGGTCCGGGGTGGGCACGTCAGTACCCCAGCAGCTTCGCGGCGAGATCCTTCATGACCTCCGTGGCGCCGCCGCCGATGCCCAGGATGCGTGCGTCGCGGTAGTGCCGGTCGATCTCGGACTCGCGCATGTACCCCATCCCGCCGAAGACCTGCACCGCCTCGTGCACGACGTGCTCGACGGCAGCCACGGAGACGTTCTTGGCGGTGACGGCGTCGAGGATGAGCGACGGGTCGGTCTTGGGGGTCTCCAGCGAGCGCTCCACCGCGGCACGGGTGAGGGCGCGGGCCGCGGCGGTGCGCTGGTGCATCTCCACGAGCTTGTGCCGGATCACCTGGCGCGCGATGAGCGGCTTGCCGAAGGTGTCCCGCTCACGGGCGTAGGCGACGGCGAGGTCGAGAGCGCGCTGGGCGGTGCCGTACGCCTGCACCGCGAGGCCCAGCCGTTCGCCCACGAACTGCTGCATGACGAGGTAGAAGCCACCGTTCTCCTCGCCGACGAGGTTCTCCACCGGCACCCGCACGTCGTCGAAGGCCAGCTCGGCGGTGTCGGAGCAGTGCCAGCCCATCTTGCGCAGGCTCTTGCTCACGGTGAAGCCCGGCGTCTTCTTGTCGATGACGAGCAACGAGATGCCCCCGTGACCGTCCTCGCCGGTCCGCACCGCCGTCGTCACGAAGTCGGCTCGCACCCCGGAGGTGATGAACGTCTTGGCGCCGTTGACGACGTAGTGGTCCCCGTCGCGCACCGCTCTCGTGCGGATGCCGGCGACGTCCGACCCGCCACCGGGCTCGGTCACCCCCAGCGAGCCGATCAGCTCTCCCGCGAGCGTGGGACGCACGTAGGTGTCGATCAGACGCGGATCGCCGGCGTCGATGATGTGCGGCACTGCGATGGAGTGCGTGAACAGGCTCGCCTGCAGTCCGGTGGAGCCGCCGGCAGCGAGCATCGCCTCGGTGACGACTGCCGCGTCCACGGCGTCGCCACCGGCTCCCCCGACCTCCTCGGCGTAACCGACTCCGAGGAAGCCGGCCTTGGCGGTGGCCGCGTGCAGCTCGCGGGGGAGCCGGCCGTCGTCCTCCCACTGCGGGAGGTTCGGGGCGATCTCGCGGGCGGTGAAGGTCTCCACCGCGTCGCGGAGCGCCTGTCGCTCGATGGTGTTCCAGACGGTCATGACAACAGCTCCTCGGGGAGGGTGACGTCGCGAGCGCGCAGCCACTCACCGACGGCCTTGGCCTGTGGGTCCAGCCGGGTGGACGACGACACGCCCTCCCCCAGCAACCCGCGGACGACGACGTTGAGCCCACCGAGGTTCGGCAGGGGGTGCACGTCGACGTCGAGGCTGCGCGCCTCTGGCAGCAGCGAGCGCACCCGCTCGGGCGTCAGCTCCTCGGTCAGCCACGCGATCGCTCGTTCGCGCCGAGGATGGTCGCTCGGGATCCACACCCCGATGTTGGCGTCGCCGCCCTTGTCCCCCGAGCGGGCGTGCACGAGCGCACCGAGGGGAGCTCGTCGGGTGGGGACGTCCGGTCCCGACGCGCGATGACCGGCTCGTCCCTCGCGCTCGTTCCCGCTCGACCAGCGTTCACCGTGCTGAGTGTCGACGCTCGACTCCTCGTTCCCGCGCCGGTCGGGGGCCTCGCCGGACGGACCCGGTGGTCGCGTAGCGGCAGCGGCGCCGGAGGGGCTCGCTGCCGCGTGTCGAGACCACGACCCCTCCTCGTCGACCCCGCTCGGCGGGGCGATGTCCTCGCGTCGACCGTCGGCGTGCACGACGACGTGCGGGACGTCGGCCTGGGGGACGTACCCGGCGCCGTAGACGCCGAACGGTGCCCCACGACCGGGCGGAGCGGTCATCGTGAAGCCCGGGTACGAGGCGAGGGCGATCTGCACAGCGGCGTCACTGAACGCTCGGCCCACCGGGTCGGGCTGGGCACTCTTGACGTCGCAGCGCAGGATCGACGTGGCGGCGGCCTGTGAGGGCGGGTCGACGACGTCGGTGCGATCGAGTGTCCAGGTGATCTCCTCCGGCGGGGAGTCGGCGAGAGCGTCCTCCACCTGGCGACGCACCCACGCGGCCTTCTCCTCGATGTCGAGGCCGGTGAGCAGCAGCTGGACGCTGTTGCGAAAACCGCCGAGGGCGTTGAGACACACCTTGGTGGTGGCCGGCGGCGCGCTGCCCCGGACGCCACCGATGCGGACGCGGTCCGGGCCCTCCTGCTCCAGCTCGATGGTGTCGAGGTGCGCGACGACGTCCGGGTTGAGGTACGCCGGGCCCTGGATCTCATAGACCAGCTGGGCGGTCACGGTGTCGACGGTGACGGCGCCGCCGGTCGTCTCGTGCTTGGTGATGACACTCGTGCCGTCGGCGGCGATCTCGGCGATCGGGAAGCCGAGGGGGCGCGTGGTGTCGATCGCGGTGAAGCCGCTGAAGTTGCCTCCCGTGGCCTGCGTCCCGCACTCGATGACGTGACCCGCGACGAGGGCTCCGGCCAGGGCGTCGTGGTCGTCGCGTCCCCAGCCGTGGGCGTGGATGGCCGGGGCCATCACCACCGACGCGTCGGTGACCCGGCCGGTCACCACGACGTCGGCGCCGGCATCGAGCGCGGAGACGATGCCGAACGCCCCGAGGTAGGCGTTGGCGGTGAGCACCTGTCCGGCGAGCCCTGCCTGGCTGGAGAGCTCCTCGGCTCGCTCGCGCAGGTCGTCACCCTCGACGTGC
>JBQGDU010000624.1:0-10145 GCA_052039245.1 Aeromicrobium sp.
CGAGCTGCCCTTGCCTCGGTCACGCTTGGCCATCGGAGCCTCCCTGGTCGGCGGGTTCGGTGTGGCCCCGGTGGGCCTGGAGTGCTGTCTGGAGCTCGCGGGGGTGGCGAGAGCTGATCAGCCAGTACGGCGTCGGATCCGCCGGGTCGTCCACGATGATCCTGACACCGGTCGGGACGTACGCACGGTGGAGGAGCCAGGCCCGCGCGTCGGCACGGGGCCCGTGCCAGGCCCGCACGGCCGTGGAGTCGAGCAGCTCGACCTCTCCGACGTGCTCGTGAGCGAGCACGGCACGTCCGGCTCGCACGCCGTCGTCGTCGACGGTGACGACGACCGCTCCGCCGTACGCCCACAGCGCCACCGCGGTGACGACCGTGACCGCACCGGCGACGAGAAGCCCCACAGTCGGTCCGGCGACGACGAGAGCCAGCCATCCCCAGACGACGCCGAACGCGACGGCGCCGAGCCACCACGACGGGGGCGGCACGAGGCGTTCGACGTACGAGGTCACGGTCACCAGCCTGCCGCACGGTGCCCTCGTGCCACGAGTAGGGTCGCGGCATGGTCGCCGTCGACATCGTCCGTCTCGACCCCGAGCTCCCCCTCCCGGCGTACGCCACGGAGGGTGATGCTGGACTCGACCTCCACGCGGCACAGGGCCTGACGCTTGCGCCGGGGGAGCGGGGACTGGTCGGCACGGGGGTCGCGATCGCCCTGCCGCAGGGCTTCGCGGCCTTCGTCCACCCCCGCTCGGGGCTGGCACTGCGGCACGGTCTGTCGGTCGTCAACACGCCTGGCACGATCGACGCCGGCTATCGCGGCGAGATCAAGATCCTCCTCATCAACCACGACCTCCTCGCGCCTGCGGTGATCTCTCGAGGGGATCGCATCGCCCAGCTCGTGGTGCAACGTGTCGAGCACGTCCGGCTGAACGAGGTGGAGGCGCTCGAGCGTTCCGCTCGTGGCGACGGGGGCTACGGTTCCACGGGGGTGTCCGCACCGGCGCCCGGGGAGGACTCGAGATGAGACGTCGCAAGAAGAAGCAGCTGGCTGCCGCGTCGGTCGGCGAGCCGGAGGAGCAGGTCGAGGTCGTCCCGGACGACGCGCGGCGTGCCGACGGCCCGTGGGACAGTGCGGAGAAGCAGCCCTCGGAGCGCCACATCGATCTGGGGTCGCTGCTGGTGCGAGGTCGCGTCGGGATCGAGCTGCGCGTCCCCCAGGAGGGAGACAAGGCGCCGACCGCGGTCGTGCTGCTCACCGAGGACGCCGGGCTGGAGCTCCGGGCCTTCGCCGCGCCGCGCAGCGGTGGCCTCTGGGACGACGTCCGGGGAGAGATCGCGCTGGAGATCGAGCGGCTGGAGGGCAGCCACCAGGAGGTGGAGGGCCGCTACGGCACCGAGCTGCACGTCCGACTGCCGGCGAAGACCCCTGACGGGGAGCCTGGTGTGCAGCCGACCCGCATCGTCGCCGTCGAGGGTCCTCGCTGGATGTTGCGCGCCACCTTCCTGGGGCGAGCCGCGCTCGAGCCGAACGACGACGGCATCCTGGCCGAGACCCTGCGCGACACGATCGTCGTCCGCGGCACGGAGCCGCGCATCTCTCGGGAGGCGCTGCCGATCGAGGCCAAGGGCATGGTCAAGAAGGACGCCCCCACCGACGACGCCTGAGCCTCGGTGGTCGATGAGTTCCGGTGGTCCGGTCCTCGACGACACGTCCGAGTGCCCGACGCTTCGCCGAGGAGGTGGGTGTCGGCGACCGCGGGCATGCTCGACTCCTGGACATCGCCCGAACGCACGTCCCGCACTGAATCGGCCGTTCTCGCGGCGATGCTGACCCGCCGCGCCGCCGAGCCGGCGGTGCCACCGAGCACGTCCCCTGAGGCCCCAGACAGCCGATGCCTAGACTCCCGGGTATGACCGACCACGTCGAGACCGTCGAGCAGCTCGTTCGGCAGCAGCTCTCGAAGGCCCTCGGCGGCGGACGCGGCGTCCTCGAGAGCGCCGTGCCCACCATCGCCTTCACGATCAGCTGGATCACCACGAGCGACCTGCGGCTCTCGCTCCTCGTCAGCGTCGCGATCACGCTCGTGCTCCTGCTGGTGCGGCTCGTGCAGCGCTCGACGCCGCAGTTCGTGCTGACCGCACTCGTGGGCATCGGCATCGCTGCGCTCTTCGCGGCCCGCAGCGGGGAGGCGAGAGACGTCTTCCTGCCCGGGATCCTCTACAACGGCGGGTACGCCGTCGTCCTCGTGGTCTCGATCCTCATCGGGTGGCCGATCGTGGGCTTCATCATCGGGAGCATCACCGGCGAGCCGACCGAGTGGCACGACGACAAGGGCATCGTGCGGCTCTGCTCGACCCTCACGTGGCTCCTGGCCGTTCCGTGCATCCTGCGCGTCGCGGTCCAGTACCCGCTGTGGGCGGGCGACCACGTGGCGCTCCTCGGAACCTCCAAGGTGGTGCTCGGGTGGCCGCTCCAGGTCGCCTCGTTCGCTGCCATGGCCTGGGTGCTCACCCGCAACCGCACGCCCATCGACGATCGTGACTGACGCGTTGCCGGTGGTTGACGTCGGTCCCGTCGCCCATGGGGGCCACTGCGTCGCTCGTCTCGACGGGCAGGTCGTCTTCGTCCGGCACTCGCTCCCGGGCGAGCGCGTGCGCATCCGGGTCACCGAGGACGCAGGGCGCTTCCTGAGGGCGGACGCCGTCGAGGTCCTCAGCCCGGCTCCCGGACGCGTCGAACCGGCGTGCGCCGTGGCCGGGGTCTGCGGGGGGTGCGACTTCCAGCATGTCTCCGCCGAACGCCAGCGCGAGCTTCTCGGCGACGTCGTGCGTGAGCAGCTCGACCGACTGGCCGGCATCGCCTGGGACGGACACGTCGAGGAGATCTCACCCGAGCTGGGCTGGCGCACGCGGATGACCTGGGCGGTCGACGACGCCGGCCGGCCCGGACTGCGCCGCCACCGCTCGCACGAGGTCGTGCCCCTGCAGGAGTGCCCGATCGCCCACCCGGGTCTGCCCGACGTGCTCGGCCGACGCTGGGACGACGACGTCGTCGAGGTCGCCGTGTCCTCCACGGGGGAGCGCCTCGTCTCGTGCGACGGTCCGGTCCCGCCCGGGCTGCAGGTCGACGGTGTGGTCGACGGTGACGGCAGGCGTCGCAGCGGGCGCGGACACGTCGTCGAGAAGGTCCGCGACCACGACTTCCGCGTCAGCGGCAACGGCTTCTGGCAGGTCCACCCCAAGGCGGCGACGACCCTCGTGGACGCCGTGCTCCGAGCCGCGGACGTGCGGCCGGGCGACGCCGTGGCAGATCTGTACGCCGGAGCCGGCCTGTTCACCGCCTTCCTGGCCGATGCCACCGGGGAGACGGGGAGCGTCGTGAGTGTGGAGGCGGCACCCGACGGCGCCAAGGACGCCCGCCGCAACCTGCACGGACGACCCCAGGTCCGCTTGGTCCGGGAGAGTACCGAGAAGGCGCTGCGTCGCGGTGTGGTCGGACGCTCCGACGTCGTCGTGCTGGATCCTCCGCGGACGGGGGCGAAGCGGGCGGTGCCGGGCATCGTGGACCTCGCACCGCGCACCGTCGTCTACGTGGCGTGCGACCCGGCGGCGCTCGCACGCGACCTCGCCTCCTTCGGACGGCGGGGGTACGCTGTGCAGCAGGTCCGTGCCTTCGCGCTGTTCCCGATGACGCATCACGTGGAGTGTGTCGCGACACTCACTCGAGCCTGAGACGACGGTCCTTGTCACTCCCACCGGGTCCGGGCAAGGTGTCGCCATGGACTTCGCCGACCCGCGCAGGTGTCCCGACTGCCGGGCCGAGCTCGACGGAGGCACGTCCTGTCAGTCCTGCCGTCTGGACCTGACCAGCGACGCCGCTCGGCAGGTCTGGCAGGCCCTGCAGTCGGCGGACGCCTGGCTGGTCCTCGCCCGTACGCACCGCGTCCCCCCGACGGTGCAGACCCCGCCACCGGCACCGGTGTCACCCGTCCCGCCGCCACCCCCGGTGGGCGAGCCGCTGCCGCCACCGGTGCCGGTGTCCGCTGCGCCGCCCGTGCCGTCAGCGGGAGTCGGGTCGGACGATCCGCCCACGCCCACGCCCCCGTCCACACCGCAGCAGCCTCCGCGACCACGTCGACGAGTGTCGGTCGGGACCGTGCTGCTCGCGCTCGGCGCGCTCTCCCTGATCGTCGCGGCGAGCATCTTCATCACCGTGTACTGGGGCCCCATGGGGATCGTGGGTCGCGCGCTCGTGCTGCTCGCGGTGACGGGGCTCTTCGGTGTCCTCGCCGCCCTCGTGACCCGAAGGAGGCTGCGGGCCTCGGCGGAGGCGTTGTGGACGGTCTTCCTCGGGTTGTTCTCCCTCGACTGGCTGGCCGCGCGGGACCAGGGCCTGCTCGGACTCGATGCCCTGCCCGCCGCCCCGGTGGAGCTGGCGTGGGCGGCCGTGCTCTGCGGTGCGGCGGTGCTGATCGTCCGGCACGGCCGACGTCACCTCATCGACGACGCCGTGCCCGTCACGCTCGTCACTCCGTCGGTCGCGGCCGGTCTGGGTGCCGTCGTCGCCGTCGTGCGACGTACCGGCGAGCTGCTGGACTCCGACCTCGAGCTGTTCTGGGTGCTGGCGGTGCTCATCGGTGGACTCGTGGTCTTCACCGCAGCGCTGTACCGCCTCGGACTGACGGTCGGTGCCGTGGTTCCCGCTGGTGTCGGTGGCCTGCTCGCGTCGGCCGCCGCCGTCGTCGCGGTGTCCCAGGCTGTGACCCATCCTTCCGCGAGGTCGTTGGTGCTCGATGCCGACGGGCTGCCCCTGCTCCTCGTCTCGGCCGTGGTCCTCGCAGCGTCGTTCGTGCTGAGGCGTCGTGCCGTGCTCTCGAGCGCCCTGGCCGCCCCTGCTGCCCTCGGGATGGCGCTGCTCGTGCTGCTGCCCAGCGCCGAGGGACACGGCATCGAAGGTTTCGCCGTCGCCGCTGCAGGACTGCTCCTGCTGGGGAGCCTTGCCGGCGGGGACTCGGTGGGTCGAGGGGTGCGCTGGGCGGCGTCGGTCCCTGGGACCCTCGTCGCGGCCGTCCTGGCGTTCTCGTCGCTGGGCCTCGTGGCCGCCGTCGCGCTGAGCGTCACCGGGTGGGGGGCTCACGACCTCGCGGAGCGACTGACCGACCTCGGGGACGTTCCCGTGGACGGCTGGGTGCCCACTGTCGCCGCGGTGGCGCTGGCCGTCGCCGGCCGAGCCCTGCGTCCCCGCGTCGCTGCGGGCCTGGCACGACAGATCCCCCTGGTGGGGGTGCTGCTGGTGCTGCTGGGCCTGTGGTCCTCCGTCGCGTTGTACGAGCCGACCGCGCTCGTCCTCACTCTTGCGCTGCTCGGTGGTGCGCTCGTCCTCGCCTACGTCCCGTTGCCGTCTCCGGGGCCACGTGCCGTCCTCGCCGGGGTGGTCGCCGCCGGCGCTCCCGTGGCGGCACTGGACGCGTGGGCCGCCTGCCTGATCACCTGGCCCCTCGCGGCAGCCCTGCTCGTCGTGCTGGTCGCGACCCGTGGCCGAGGAGCGTGGGCGGAGCTCGGGTCGTTCGCCGCCGCGTGGTGGACGGCCGCGTCCGTGATCTCGGTCCTCCTGCTGCTGGAGCAGCCGGGCACCGTTGTCGGCCCCGTGGCTGTGACCTGCGCTGGGGCCCTCGCCGGTGGCGCGGCTCTGCTGCGGGGGCGACGCGGCCGACTCGGCGTGGAGATCGCCGCGGGGGTCGTCGGAGTCGTCGGCGTCGTCCAGTCCGCGGTCGTCCTTGCTCCGGCGGAGTTCGCGGTCGTCGCGATCGCGATCGCTGCTGTGGTCGCCGTACTCCTGCTCGTGCAGCCTGATCGGGGGTGGTACGCCGCCGTCGCTGTGCCGGCGGCGCTGCTCGCGGTCCTGACCGCGCCGCAGGATGGGGGGACCCAGGACTGGGGCACCGCGGTGTGGGCCTGGCCCACGGCAGCTCTGGTCATCGTGGTCTGTGGTGTCCGGACGACCGGATGGTTGCGTCCGCTTCCGGTCGGGATCGGCTCGGCAGTGGCCATCGGGGCGGTCGTCCCACCCAGTCATCTCCTGGGGGCCGACGATGCCGTCCGCCTGTGGGCCGTCCTGGGTGCGAGCCTGGTGGTCGCCGCGCTGGGCGCGCTCGCCGTGCCGCGCGGGTGGGGTGGTCCAGGCGCCGAGGTCGCCGGTGGTCTGCTCGGCGGCGCGGCTCTCGCCCTCGCTCCGTTCTGGCTGGGTGTCGACGCCCACGCTGCCGCCTGTCTCCTGGCGGCGGCGGTCGCGCTCGGCGTCGGGTGGCTCTCGCGGGGTCGGTCCTGGTACGTCCTGGTCGCGGGCGCACCGGCGGTCGTGGCGGTCCTCGTCTCCGCAGGGAGCTGGGGTGTCGCCCGGTGGAGCTGGCCGGTGGCCGGGCTCGTCCTGGCGCTCGCAGCCGTGCGGTGCAGAGGTCTCGTGCGGGCCGGCGTCGCCGCTCTGGCGGCTCTCGTCCTGGGCGGGGCCGTCGTACCGCCGCTCGAGCTGGCCGGCGTCACGGGACTCGCCTGGGGCCTGGTCGTCCTCGCTGCCGCGCTGTTCCTGCTGGGGGTGTCGCTCCTGGTGCTCGGTCGTGACCGTGGGGGAGACGGGGTCGAGGGCGCCGGTGCCCTGCTGGCGCTCCTCGCGCTCGCCGGGCCGGTGTTCGACCTGTTGCCGGAGGAGTTCGCGATCCTGCCGCTCGTGCTCGCGGCGGGCCTGCTGGGTCTGGGTCTGACGGTGGCTCGCCGCGGGTGGTACGTCCTCGGCGCGGCCGGGGCAGCGCTCCTCGCCGCGATCCTCACCGTCGATGCGGACGGCACGGCCGTCTGGATCTGGCCGCTGGCCGCCGTCGTGATCGCCGCAGCGGTGGCCCGCACGCCGTGGAACGAGGGCCGTCAGCTGCTCGCGGGCGGTGCGGCGGTGCTCCTCGGTGGCACGGCCTGGCCGGCGGGGCGGGTGCTGGAGCTCGACATCGCGACGACGACGCTCGGTGTGGTCGTCGCCGGCTGCCTGGTGCTCGTGGTCGCACTGCTGGTCCTCCGACCACCACGGGGTGGGCACGGAGCGGAGGCGGCCGGAGGTCTCCTGGTGCTGGCCGGTGTGGTCGTCGCCGGCGCGCAGACCGGGCCGGCCCACGTCGCGCTCCTGCTCACCGTGGCAGGTGCCGTCGCGGTGGGTCTGTCGCTGGTGGAGCGTCGGCGGCCCTGGTACCGCACGGTCGGGATCGCCGCCCTCGCCCTCGCCTACGTCCTGCGACTCGTGGCGAGCGACGTCGGCGTCGTCGAGGCGTACACGCTCCCGTTCGGTGTCGGACTGCTCGGCCTGGGGGTGTGGGTGACCGTGCGTCCGGAGGCTGGACGGGACCCGCGTCGGACGTTGGTCGCCATGGGCCCCGGCCTGCTGCTGACGCTGGCTCCCAGCCTGCCGCAGGCTCTCGACGACCCGACGAGCCTCAGGGCGCTCCTGCTGGGCGCCGGCTCGCTCGCGGTGATGGTGGTGGGGATCGTCCGCCGCTGGCAGGCACCGTTCGTCGCCGGCGCGGTCGTCGTCACGCTCCTGGTCCTCACCAACGTCGGACCGTACGCCTGGGGTCTTCCCCGTTGGGTGCTGATCGCCGCCGCGGGTGCTGTCATGCTGGGGGCAGGCGTCACGTGGGAACAGCGGGTCCGGGACGGTCGGGCCGCGGTGCGGTGGGTCGGTGCCATGCGATGAGGGAGGGCCGATGAGTCACGAGACCGAGACGGAGACGGTGCGCTCGGTGCCCGATCTGAGACGTTCGGCCTTCGTCCAGGACGTGCTGCTGTTCTGTGTCGCGTTCTCGGTCGGTGCGCTCGCGTTCCTCGCGCTGCACGCCGTCCTCGCGGAGGGTGGCACCCTGTGGACCGCGGGTCTCTCCGACGACCTGCTGCTGAGCGGGCTCGTCGCCGGTGAGGTCTTCCTGCTGTGGAACAACGGTGTCCGACAGGGCGCGCGTGGTCACAGCATCGGCAAGCACCGCTCAGGCCTCGCCGTGGTGGACGCGACGTCAGGGGAGCGGCTCGGAGTACTAC
The DNA here is from genome assembly GCA_052039245.1 of Aeromicrobium sp. Lineage (GTDB taxonomy): Bacteria > Actinomycetota > Actinomycetes > Propionibacteriales > Nocardioidaceae > Aeromicrobium. Next base: position 8,076 of record JBQGDU010000624.1, read on the forward strand.
GTGGCCTCGCTCGGGGCATCGTCATGGTCGGACTCCTGGACCTCGCCGTCGCAGCCGTCCCGATCGGACTGCCCACGGTCCTGCGTCGGTTCACTCCCGAGGAGTGGCACGTCGGTGCCGCCGCGTACCTCGCCGTGCTGGTCCTGGCCGTCTCCCTCCTGCCGTTCGCTCGCAACGTCCCGGACCTCCTCGTCCGCAGTCGTGTGGTCCGCAGTGACGACGTGACCAGCCCGTCGCGTCGGAGGGCGCTCGTCGTCCTGGACGTCGTGGGCGTCCTCGGCGTGGTCGCGGTCTGCGCCACGTACCTGGCGTTCTTCTGGCCGTTGCTGTGGCAGCTGCCCGACCTGCTCTGACCACAGGTCGGTGCGGTTCGTCTCGATGTCATGTATCTTGATGTCAAGAGACTTTGTGTCGAGCCGACTTAGGTTCACCTGACGTGGCAGAGGCGGCCGCGGCTCGGCAGGATGGAACCGACCCCCGCGAAGGAGACATGATGAGCGTCGACAGCTTCCAGTCCAAGCAGACCCTCGAGGTGGGTGACGCCTCGTACGAGATCTACCGGCTCGACCAGGTCACGGGCGACGGCCTCGACGTCGCCTCGCTGCCCTTCAGCCTCAAGGTCCTCCTCGAGGCGCTGCTGCGCACCGAGGACGGCGCCAACATCACGAAGGCCGACATCGAGGCCCTCGCCGGCTGGGACGCCTCGGCGGATCCCAGCAAGGAGATCCAGTTCACGCCCGCCCGCGTGATCATGCAGGACTTCACCGGCGTCCCGTGCGTCGTCGACCTCGCCACGATGCGTGAGGCCATGGCCGAGCTCGGCGGCGACCCGAGCAAGATCAACCCGCTCGCCCCGGCCGAGATGGTCATCGACCACTCCGTCATCGCCGACGTCTTCGGCACCCCGGAGGCGTTCGAGCGCAACGTCGAGATCGAGTACGAGCGCAACGGTGAGCGCTACAAGTTCCTGCGCTGGGGCCAGGGCGCCTTCGACGACTTCAAGGTCGTCCCGCCGGGCACCGGCATCGTTCACCAGGTGAACATCGAGCACCTGGCCCGCGTGGTCTTCACCCGCGACGCCGACGGCGCCACGGTCGCCTACCCCGACTCCTGTGTCGGCACCGACTCGCACACCACGATGGTCAACGGCCTCGGTGTCGTGGGCTGGGGCGTCGGCGGCATCGAGGCCGAGGCCGCCATGCTGGGCCAGCCGATCAGCATGCTGATCCCGCGGGTCGTCGGCTTCAAGCTCTCCGGTGAGCTGCCCGAGGGCGCCACCGCCACGGACCTGGTCCTCACGATCACCGAGATGCTCCGCGAGCACGGCGTGGTCGGCAAGTTCGTCGAGTTCTACGGCTCCGGCGTGAGCGCGGTACCGCTGGCCAACCGCGCCACGATCGGCAACATGAGCCCGGAGTACGGCTCGACGATCGCGGTCTTCCCGATCGATGAGGAGACCACCAAGTACATGGAGCTCACGGGACGCAGCGCGGAGCAGATCGCGCTCACCGAGGAGTACGCCAAGGCTCAGGGCCTGTGGCACGACCCGGATGCCGAGCCGCGGTACTCCGAGTACCTCGAGCTCGACCTCTCCACGGTCGTCCCCTCCATCGCCGGCCCGAAGCGTCCGCAGGACCGGGTGGCGCTGTCCGACGCCAAGACCGGCTTCCGGGGAGCGCTCAGCGCCTACGTCGACGGCGCCGAGACGGTCGCGGGGGAGTGGGACGAGTCCCTCGAGGAGTCCTTCCCGGCCTCCGACCCGCCCGCCAACGGCGACGCGCACGGTCAGACGCCGGCCCGCGACTACCTGAGCTGTGCGCCGAAGGACGGTGGACGTCCGTCCAACCCGCAACGCGTGACGCTGGAGGACGGCACCGAGTTCGAGCTCGACCACGGCGCCGTCACGATCGCGGCCATCACGTCGTGCACCAACACGTCCAACCCGTCGGTCATGATCGGCGCGGCGCTGCTGGCCAAGAACGCCGTCGAGAAGGGCCTGTCCCGCAAGCCGTGGGTGAAGACGACCCTCGCGCCTGGCTCCAAGGTCGTCACCGACTACTACGCGAAGTC
>JBQGDU010000625.1:0-2601 GCA_052039245.1 Aeromicrobium sp.
TCGGGCGCCGCGTGCTCGAGCAGGCTCCGCGTGACCGAGTAGGGCCCGAACAGTGCGAGCCGCTGCTCCTTCTCGGCCTCCTGTCCCATGGAGATCCAGGTGTCGGTGATGACGACGTCGGCACTCCTCACGGCTTCCTGCGGATCCGTGGACACCGCGACGGACCCACCGGTGGTGGCGGCGATCCGCTCGGCGTCAGCCAGGAGGTCCGGACGGGGACCGAAGCCTTCAGGAGCGCCGATGCGGACGTGCATGCCGGCGGTGGCACCGCCGAGCAGGTAGGAGTGCGCCATGTTGTTGGCCCCGTCCCCGACGTAGGCCACGGTCAGACCGGTGAGGCTGCCGAAGTGTTCCAGCAGCGTGAGCCAGTCCGCGAGCAGCTGGCACGGGTGGACGTCCTCGCTCAACGCGTTGATGACGGGGACTCCGGCGTTCGCGGCCATCTCCTCCAGCCCGGACTGGGCGTGCGTCCTCCAGACGACGGCGCTCGTCATCCGCCCGAGGACCCGGGCCGTGTCGGCGATCGGCTCTCCCCGGCCCACCTGCGTGCCGGCGGAGTCGAGCACGAGGCAGTTGCCGCCGAGATCGGCGATGCCGACGGAGAAGGACACCCGGGTCCGGGTGGAGGACTTGTCGAACAGCACGGCCACCGTGCGAGGGCCGGCGAGTGGCTGGCGGGCGTACGGCTCGGCCTTCACCCGAAGGGCCAGGTCCAGGACCTCCGCCTGCTCGGCCGGTGAGAGGTCGTCGTCGCGCAGGAGGTGCCTCATCCGGACGACCCGTCGGTGGCCGTCAACGCCTCGTCGAGCAGCGCTCGGATGGTGCGGACCGCGCGCGCGGCCTCCGCCGAGGACAGGACGAGCGGCGGGACGAGCCGCAGCCGGTCCGGCGTCGGCGCGTTGAGCACGAGGCCTGCGTCGTAACCGGCCTTGGCGACGTCGGCCGCGATCTCCCGAGCCAGGACGACGCCGAGGAACAGGCCTCGCCCGGTCACGTCGGCGACGAGCGGGTGGTCGAGCAGCCCGTCGCGGATCTCCTGGCCGACCTGCTGGACGTGCTCCAGCAGACCCTCGGCCTCGATCGTCTCGACGACCGCGAGTGCCGCCGCCGTGGCGACCGGGTTGCCCCCGAACGTCGTGCCGTGGTTGCCGGGACCGAGCAGCGCGCCCGCGGACCCGAGGGCGATGCACGCGCCGATCGGGACCCCTCCGCCGAGTCCCTTGGCGAGCGTGACGAGGTCGGGCGTGATGCCCTCGCGCTGGTGGTCGAACCAGGCGCCCGTGCGGCCGATGCCGCTCTGGACCTCATCGATCCACAGCAGAGCACCATGCTCGTTCGTGATCTCCCGCGCGCTCCGCAGGTAGCCCTCCGCCGGCACGACGACTCCGGCCTCGCCCTGGATGGGCTCGAGGACCACAGCAGCGACGGTCTCGTCGACGGCAGAGCGCAGCGCCTCGACGTCGCCGTACGGCACCCACCGGACGTCACCGGGCAGCGGCTCGAACGGAGTGCGGTACGCCTCCTTGGAGGTGAGGGAGAGCGCGCCCATCGTCCGCCCGTGGAACGATCCCTCGGCGGCCACGATGGTGGTTCGTCCGGTGCGGCGGGTGACCTTCAGTGCCGCCTCGTTGGCCTCGGTGCCCGAGCTCGCGAAGAACACCCGGCCCCCGTCGGTGCCGCCGAGGTCGCCGACGAGCTCCATGAGCCGCTCGGCGAGGCGCACCTGGGGCTCGGTGGCGAAGAAGTTCGAGACGTGCCCGAGCGTGCCGAGCTGCGTGGTGACGGCCTCCACGATCGCCGGATGGGCGTGCCCGAGCGAGTTGACGGCGATGCCGCCGAGCAGGTCGAGGTAGCGGTTGCCGTCGACGTCCCAGACCCAGCTCCCCTCCCCCTTGACGAGGACGCGTTGCGGGGTGCCGAACGTGTTCATGACGGCGTGCTCGTAGCGCTCGGTCCACTCGGCTCCGGAAACGGGCCGCCCCTTGCTCGCGCTGGACCCGCTCGTGACCTCGGTGTCCTGATGGCTCATGACGGCTCCTTGGAGGCGCTCGTGGAGTAGAGGGCGGTGCGGATCTTGGTCTCGACCCCCGGCAGCACCTGCGTGCCGACGCCCTCGTCGGTGAAGATCTCCAGCAGCACCGCGTGCGGCTCACGACCGTCGACGACGGTGGCGCCGTTCACCCCACCCTCGACGGCCTCCAGGCACGCCTTCATCTTGGGGATCATCCCCGACGCGAGACCGGGCAACAGCTCGCGCAGGTACTCCGGGGAGATCTCGCCGATGACGTCGGTGCTGTCGGGCCAGTCGCGGTACAGGCCCTCGACGTCGGTGAGGACGAGGAGCTTGCGGGCGCCGAGCGCGACGGCGAGCGCGGAGGCCGCGGTGTCGGCATTCACGTTGTGGACCTGGCCGTCCTGGTCCGGCGCGATGGTGGAGACGACCGGGATGCGGCCGGCGTCGATGAGGTCCTGCACGGCCTCAGGGCGCACGTGGCTGACCTCGCCGACGAGACCGATGTCGGTCTCCTCGCCGTCGATGACCGGGCGGGTCGTGGTGGCGGTGTAGAGTCCCGCGTCCTCGCCGGTGAGCCCGACGGCGAG
>JBQGDU010000626.1:0-6231 GCA_052039245.1 Aeromicrobium sp.
TTCGAGCTGGCGGGGGTGAAGGTCGACGCCACGATCGGGGCCCGCGTGGACGAGGTGGTCGATGTGCTCGGCCTCGGTGACCGGCTCGACCACCGACCCTCGGAGCTGTCCGGCGGCCAGCAGCAGCGGGTCGCCATCGCCAGGGCGCTCGTCGGGCAGGCCGCCATCGTGATCGCCGACGAGCCCACCGGCAACCTGGACAGCACCACGTCCGCGGAGGTGCTGGCCTACCTGCGGCGCAGTGTCCGCGAGCTCGGGCACACCGTCGTGATGGTGACGCACGAGCTGGATGCCGCCGCCTACGCCGACGACGTGGTCGTGCTGGCCGACGGTCGGGTGCGCACGCACCTCACGGCACCGTCCACCGACGAGCTCGTCGCCGCCCTGGGGGTGACCCGATGAGGACCGTCACCCTCGGGTCCCTGCGGACCCACACCCGTCGCTACGTCGCCGCGCTGCTCGCGGTGACCATCGCCGTGGGGTTCGTCGTCGTGACGAACGCTCTCGCCTCCGCCACGAAGAACGGCCTCTCCGCCGGGGTGGAGCGGGCCTACGACGGCGCCGACCTCGTGGTCGGTGACGAGTACGGCATGCCGGAGGAGGACGTCGACACCGTCCTGGCCGAGGCCGCGCGCTCCGGCGACGCGGCGTCCGTGATCGGCAGCTCCTGGACGACGGTCGTCGCCGACGGCACGTCGTGGGGGGACCAGGTGAACATCGGCACCGTCGCCGACCAGTCCGCTCTGCGCCACCAGAAGATCAGCGCAGGCCGGTCTCCGGAGAAGGCCGACGAGGCGCTCGTGAAGGCCTCGCAGGCCGAGTCATCAGGGCTGGAGGTCGGCGACACCCTGACCATCGGGACGGACCAGAAGCGCGATGTCCGCGTCGTCGGCCTGACCGAGGGCACCACCTACCTCGACGCCGCCGTGTACGTCCCCTGGGAGACGATGTCCGCCATCGGCGGGATCCCGGACGCGGTCTCCTACGCGGTACGCGACGGGGACTCCGCGGACTCGCGCGCCGAGACCCTGCGCGGGCTCGTCTCGGCCGAGGTGCAGTCGCGCGAGGACTACGTCGACCAGCGCGTCGTCATGGTCAACCAGGGTGTCGACCTGATCAGCTACCTGCTGCTGCTCTTCGCCGCCATCGCCGGGTTCGTGGCCCTGCTGGTCATCGCGAACACGTTCACGATCCTGTTCGCCCAGCGCACCAACGACTTCGCGCTGCTGCGCTGCGTCGGCGCGACCCGTCGCCAGGTGCTGCGCTCCGTCCGGACCGAGTCGTTGCTGCTCGCCCTGGTGGCCTCCACCGTCGGCGTCGTCGGAGGCGCCGGCGCCGGGTACGGACTCGCCGCCGGCCTCCGCGTCTTCGCCGACAACTCCATCGGTGCGGTGGAGCTCTCGGCAGCCTGGCTCGTGCCCGCCTTCGTCGGCGGCGTGGTGACGACGCTCGTCGCCGCCTGGTGGCCCACGCGAGCCGTGCTGCGGGTGAGCCCGCTCGCGGCGCTGCGGCCCGCGACCGACGTCTCCACCCGCACCCGTGCCGGACGGGCCAGGATCGCCCTCGGCACGCTCGTCGCCCTCGGTGGCGCCGTGGTGCTGGCCGGCGCGGTGGTCGCGGAGTCGATGCCGGTGCTGCTGCTGGGCGGCATGGCGTCGTTCGTCGGCGTGCTCCTGCTCGGCCCGGTGATCGTGCCGGCGCTGCTGCGCCTGCTCGGCCGTCTCGTCGGGCGGACCGGTCCCTCCGTCCGGATCGCCACCGGCAACACCGTGCGGAACCCGCGCCGCAGCGCCGCCACCACGGCGTCCCTGCTGGTCGGGGTCACGCTGGCGACGGCCGTGCTCACCGGCATGTCGAGCGCCCGCTCGGTCCTGCACGACGAGATGGCTGCCGAGCACCCCGTCGACGTGACGCTCACCGGTGGGTCCGCCATCTCGCCGACGACGCTGGACCGGGTCGACGGCCTGCCCGACGTCGACGAGGTCGCCGGCATCACAGGCACGGTCGGGACCGTCGGCGACCAGGACGGTCTGACGATCCTCGCTCCCACCCCCGAGCAGCGCGAGCTCGGGCACGACCAGGAGGTCCTGACGGCCGAGGAGGGAGAGGTGCTGATCCCCACGACCGTGTGGTCCTCGTTCCCCGACGGACTGCCCGACGAGATCACGGTGACCGCCGATGGGCGCGAGCTGACGCTCCGCGCCCAGAGCACGCCCGCCACGTGGGGTGACGCGGTCGTCGTCTCCCCCGACACCCTGGCCGATCTCGGCGGCGGCGACGAGACGCTCGCGCTGTGGGTGCGCGCCACCGACGGCGCGGACAGCGACGACCTCGGCGGGGCGGTCGGTGCGGCCGTCCGGGAGAGTGGTCTGGAGACGACCAACGCGCTGCAGAACCGCGCCTGGGTGGACACGCAGCTCGACGTGCTAGCACTGTCCGTGCTCGGACTGCTCGGCGTCGCCATCGTCATCGCCCTCGTCGGCATCGCCAACACGGTGGGGCTGTCGGTGCTGGAACGCGGCCGGGAGCACGCCCTCCTGCGCGCGCTCGGACTGACCCGTCGTCAGCTGCGCCGCGTGCTGGCCGCCGAGGGAGTCATGCTCGCGCTCGTGGCCGCCGTCGTCGGGACCGCGCTCGGCGTCACGTACGGCTGGCTCGGCGTCAGGACGGTGATCACCCCGGTCCTCCCGGAGGCCTCGGTCAGCGTGCCGTGGCTGCAGCTCGCCGGCGTCGTGCTGGCCGCTGCCGTGGCGGGTCTCGCGGCCTGCGTGCTGCCGGCCCGCCGGGCCGCCCGCGTCGCCCCGGCACAGGGGCTGACGCTGGACTGAGCCGAAGACCTGGGTCCGCGGAGCCTCAGGTGCGTCGGGCGACGAGGTCGAGGGTGCGGTCGAACTCCCCCACGACCTCGTCGTCGCGGCGGTAGGTCGCGAGACTCACGGCCACCGCGACGAGCACGTTCGCAGCGAAGGCGGGGATGATCTCGTACAGCTCGGTGCCCCACGCGTCCCACGCGAACACCACGACGGCTCCGACCACCATGCCGGCGAGCGCTCCCCAGGTCGTGAGCCGACGCCAGAACAGGCTGAGCAGGATGATCGGACCGAACGACGCCCCGAAGCCGGCCCACGCGAACGCGACGAGGCTGAGGATCGTGCCGTCGGGGTTCAGGGCGAGGAGCGTCGCCACCACGGCGACGGCGAGGACGCCGCCGCGGCCGAGGACCACCAGGAGGGTCTGCGGCGGGTCCTGCTTGGTGGCCACCTTGTAGAGGTCCTCGACGAGGGCGGAGGAGCACACGAGCAGCTGGCTGGAGACGGTGCTCATGACGGCGGCGAGCACGGCCGCGAGGACGAACCCGGCCACGATCGGGTGCAGGAGGATCTGCGACATCGTCAGCATCACGGTCTCGGGGTCGCCGAGGTCGGTGCCCGACTGGGCGAAGTACGCGACGCCGACGAGTCCGCCGGTCACGGCCCCCAGCAGCGAGAGCACCATCCAGGTGATGCCGACGCGCCGGGCCTGCGTCGCGGACTCCGGGTTGGGCAGCGCCATGAACCGCACGATGATGTGCGGCTGGCCGAAGTACCCGAGCCCCCAGCCCAGCGCCGAGACGATGGTGACGACGGCGGCCCCGGTGAGCGCGGTGCCACCGGCGAGCGACAGGTGACCCGGCTCCAGCTGCCGGACCGCGTCGACGGCCTCCACCGGTCCTCCGACGGCGACGATCGCCATCACCGGCACGATGAGCAGCGCGACCATCATCATGAGCCCCTGGACGACGTCGGTGAGCGACGCCCCGAGGAAGCCGCCGAAGAGGGTGTAGACGACGGTGACGCCGATGACGAGCAGCATGCCGACGAGGTAGGTGGACCCGAACGAGCTCTCGAAGAACACGCCGCCCGCGACGATGCCGGAGGAGACGTAGAACGTGAAGAAGACCAGGATGATGACGCCCGAGGCGATCCGCAGTGCGTGCGAGCGGTCGCGCAGCCGGTTCTCCAGGAAGCTCGGGATGGTGATGGAGTTCCGCGCCACCTCGGTGTAGGCCCGTAGGCGGGGCGCGACGAGCTTCCAGTTCAACCAGGCGCCGATCGTGAGCCCGATGGCGATCCACGCCTCGATCAGTCCCGACACGTAGATGGCGCCGGGCAGGCCCATCATGAGCCAGCCGGACATGTCAGAGGCCCCGGCGCTGAGCGCGGCGACCGACGGCGGCAGGTTGCGGCCGGCCAGCATGTAGTCCTCGTGCCCCGACGTGCGGGTGTACGCGTAGTACCCGATCGCGAGCATCGCCGCGAAGTAGATGGTGAGGGCGGCGATCTGCCAGGTCTGGTCGGACATCGTGCGGCCTTCCAACGGGAACGGGTCGGCACACCCTTCCACACGTCGCGGCCGGTCGTCACGGTGGCAGACTGCGGCCCATGGCCGAGACCCCACTGACCCCGTTCTGGCGCGCCGTCAACACGCTGCACGCCGTCGTCTACTTCGCTCCCGACGCCAAGCAGCGGTACGAGGCGCTCGGACTCAAGGGCTACTGGATGGGCTACTTCGCCTCCCGTGGCGCCGCCCTCGGGACTCCGTCGGCGGAGCTGGTCACGGCCACCTTCCACGGGTTCGCCCCGGGCATCGTCGCCCGCGCGATCCCCGACGCGTGGGCGATGGCCGACCGAGAGGCGGTGCTCGCCGAACGCGCCGCCATCGCGGCGGACGCCCTGCGGCCCGGCCTCGAGGGCCAGGACGTGGCGACCATGACGTCCCGGCTGGCGGGTGCGGCCGTCGGCCTCGACGTCGTCGGCAAGCCTCTCGCGGCGGCCCAGCGGGCCCTGCCGACGCCGACCGACCCGGTGCAGGCGTTCTGGCACGAGCTGACCGTCCTGCGAGAGTTCCGGGGTGACGCGCACGTCGCGGTCCTCGTCGCTGCCGGGCTCGACGGGCGCCTCGCCAAAGTGCTGCAGCAGGCCGTCGGCAAGGCGCCCGCCGGGCAGCGCCAGCTGAGGGGCTGGTCGGAGCCGGAGTGGGACGCCGCCCGCGAGGAGCTGCGCGAACGCGGCTGGGTGGACGCCGAGGGCGTCGCCACCGAGACCGGGAGGGCGGCCCGCGAGCGGCTCGAGGACGCCACCGACCGAGCCTGTGACGCGTTCATGAGTCGGGAGTCCCGCGCCCACGCCGTCTCCGTCTCCGACGCCGTGCGAGCCGCCGGACGATCCGTGGTGGCCTCCGGCGTCGTCGCCTTCCCGAACCCGACGGGCGGCTCGCGGCCCTGACGGTGGCCGTCCCCCGCCCGCGGGGTTCGGGCAGGATGTCGGCATGGACCTGCACGAGCCGCCTGACCCGAGGTCGGGCAGTGGAGCGATCGTCGCGCTCGCGCTGCTGTGTCCGGTGGTCCCGGTCGCGGTGGGCCTGGTGGCCGCCTACCGGAGTCCGCTGATGTTCCTGACCACGCTCGCCCCGGTCGTCCTGGTGACGTTCCTGCTGGTGCTCGGCGCGGGACGGTGGCTCCGCTCCCCGGCGACGGCACGCCCGCTCGACCACCTCGTCGCCGTCGTGTCGCTCGGGTCGGTCGGCGCGACGCTCATGGTGCTGCTCGGCGCCGCGGAGCGGTTCGGCATCCGCGGGAGCGCGGTACCGAGGATCACCCGGGGCACCGCGCTGCCGGCCGACGTGCCGTACGTCGCCGCGACGGTCGCGTGTCTCGCCGCGCTCGTCGCCGCCGTCGCCCTGTTGCTGGTGCTGCTGACCTCGCCGTTGCGACCGTTCCGCGCGACGGACGGGTCGATCCCGTGATTGACTCCTGGCGCTTCGCGATCGGCACTCTGACGGCCATCCCCGTGAAGCCTCCGCGCAGCGCCGACCGCGAGGTCTCCGGCCCGGCCATGGTGCTCGCGCCCCTGGCCGTCGTGCCGCTCGGCCTGCTGGTCGCTCTCGTGTGCGTCGTCGGTCAGGAGCTGGGCCTGGCGCCGCTCGGCGTCGCCGCTGCCGCCGTCGGCGCGCTCGCCCTCGGCAGTCGCGCCTTCCACCTCGACGGGCTGGCCGACACCGCCGACGGACTCACCGCCTCCTACGACCGGGAACGCTCGCTCGCCGTCATGAGGACCGGGGACGTCGGACCCGCCGGCGCGGCTGCGCTCGTGCTGACGCTCGGCGTGCAGGTCGGTGCGCTCGCGGCGCTCGTCCCGCTCCAGCACGGGCCGTGGCTGGCCGGGATCCTGGTGGTCGTCTCCCGAGGGGCGG
>JBQGDU010000627.1:0-3900 GCA_052039245.1 Aeromicrobium sp.
CCGACGTCCGACGTCCAGGAGCTGGACTCGACCGTCGCGGCGTTGGACGATCCACGCCGGCTCGAGCAGCAGGTGGCGATGCGGGCCTGGGACGCCCTGCCTGAGCGCTGGCGGGCCGTGCTCTGGGCGCTCGACGTGGACGGTCTCAAGCCACAGCAGGTGGCGGACCAGCTGCAGATGCGCGCGAACGCGGTCTCCGCGCTCGCGTACCGCGCCCGGTCGGCACTTCGCGAGGCCTACCTCGCGGAGCACCTCCCGGCGGTGGCGGAGCTGCCGCGCGAGTGCGGCCGCGTCCGTGGGCGGCTGCCTGCGCTCGTGCGTGGCAACCTCACGGCGCGACGCGAGAAGGTGACGACGGCCCACCTGCAGACCTGCGCGGCGTGCGATGAGGTGGCGGCCTCGCTCCGGGAGGAGAACCGCTGGGTGGCGGCCTGGGCGGGCGTGCCCATCATCGCGCTCGCCGGTGGCTCCCAGAACTGGTCGATCGGGGCCCTGGTCAAGGGTGGGCTGGGGCTGTCGCTGCCCCCGGTCGCCGTCGGCAGCTCCATGGCTGCCTTCGCGGTCTTCCCGCTCGTGTTCTCGATCGCCGGACTCTCGACGGGCGAACTGGGGGAGCCCGCACCTCGTCCCGAGACGGCGGTGAGCCTTCCCGAGGCCGGAGTCCGGGCGCTCGCTCCCGACCTCGCGGCCCGGCCGGAGCATCGTGGACCCGCCGAGGCCGATCCACGGGGCTCGCTCGCCCCTCTGCCGGAGACGAGCACGCCGAGCGGGTCGAGCGCCGTCTCCTCCGACCCCGGAAGCGGTGCCGAGGCCGGAGGCGGATCATCCCGCGGCGTCGAGCACGGCGTCGGAGATGCCTACGCAGCCGGTTACGTCGTGACGGCCGTCGACGTGACGGAGTCCTCCAGCGTCCAGTCGCAGCGCACGTACGCGACGCCCACGACGTCGCACGACCGGTCGACCGTCTGGACCGGTGAGGAGGTGACCGTCGAGACGGTCACCTATCGGGTCAAGGCCGATGAGACCAGCGGCGGCTACGACGAGGTCTGCGGTCAGAAGATCCCGCACCAGAAGGTCACCTATCACACGATCACCACGCAGACCGTGGTCCGCACGGGCACCCGGACCGATCCCTCGGGCCGGGTGGTGGCGGTGCGAGACGTTCCCCGGACGACGGAGATCGATCGGAGCGTGTGGTCCTCGTGGGCCGGCCCGCCCCCGATCGTCTGTGTCGATGAGTCGCGCATGAGCACACTCGGTGTCGACGGTCAGGGGGATGCCCAGGACGGGGAGCCCCAGGTCGAGGAGACGGAGCCGACCGACCAGGCGGACGAGCCGGAGTCGACGGACGGGGCGGATGCTCTCGCGGCGTCGGAGGAGCCGGGGCCCTGAGACCCCGGCGGCGGGCCCCCGCGGCCCACGTAGGCTCGACGACATGACGAACCTGCTGGGCGAGCCGCCCGAGACCCTGCTGCCCGCCGACCCCGGAGCCGAGGCCCTGGCCGCCGGCGACGACGTGCAGAGCGTCGCCGCCGCTCATCCCGACTCCACGCTGGCATGGGCGCTGCTGGCCGAGGCGGCCTTCATCGAGGGTCGTGACCTGGAGGGGTACGCGTTCGCGCGCACGTCCTACCACCGTTCGCTCGACGCTCTGCGTCGCAACGGCTGGAAGGGTCATGGCCCGGTGCCCTGGTCGCACGAGCCGAACCGGGGCTTCCTCCGGGCCCTGGCCGTGCTCGCCACGGGGTCCGAACGTCTGGGAGACGAGGCCGAGGCCCACCGTTGCCGGGAGTTCCTGCGCGAGTCCAGCCCCGAGGCGTACGCCGAGCTTGTGGGCTAGTGGCGTACGCCGAGCTCGTCGCCTGACGCTCAGCCGTGCGGCTCGGCGCGATCCTCGTCGCGCGGCACGAGCATCCGGAACGACGACGGCTCCACCGTCCAGCCGTGCGTGCTCGCCTCCTCGCACACCTCGCCGTCGAGGTTGCCGGGCGTGGGATCGCCGACGACGGTGACCTCGCGACCGCGCCGGTACTCGACGTCGTCGCGCTGGGGGTGGCGGCCCTTGCGCAGCCGCCAGGCGTACGCGACGCGGTGCAGTCGCGGGTTGGACCAGGAGATCGCGACGTCGAGCAGGCCGTCGCCCGGATCGGCCTCCGGCAGCAGGGGAGCCCCGCCGCCGATGTACCGGCCGTTGCCGACCGCCACCTGGATGATCCGGCCGCGGCTCGGCACGGGCCGACCGTCGATCGTCACCGCGCCCTTGAAGCCGCGGTGCTTGACCCCGGAGATGACGGCTCCGACGGCGTAGCCGACCGGTCCGAGCGCCTTCTTCCACGGCCGCGCCTCGACCGCCGCCTCCGCGCCGATGCCGACGTGGACGGCGTTGACCACGGGACGCCCCTGGTCGTCACGGACGAGGTCGATCGAGACCTCGCGCGCGTCGAGCAGCTGGCGGGCGGCGGCGGCTGAGTCGTCGCGATCCATCCCGATGGTGCGGGCGAAGTCGTTGCCGGTGCCGTGCGGGACGAGGGCCAGCACGACGTCGCCGAGTCGTCCCAGCGAGTCGAGCACGTTCACCACCGCATGCAGGCTGCCGTCTCCGCCGAGCGCCAGGACGACGGTGTCGTCGTCGAGGCGGGAGAGCACCTCGCGGAGGTCGTCGGCGTCCTCGGTCTCCTCGAGCCGGACGTCGCGCACGGTGCGCAGGAGGTCCAGCGCCTCGTCGACCTCGTCGGCGGAGCTCGTGCCGGCCTTGGCATTGGCGATCGCGACCCACGGTCCGGGCGTGCCCATGGGCGCCCACCTCCCTCTGGTGGCGCCCTGACGGTGCTCCGCGGGGCTGCCGGACCGATCCTAGGCCGTGCCGCCGCACCCGGCAGCACGTCCGGGCCGGGCTGCCCGCCCGTCGCGGCATTGGTCCCCCAGCCCCCGCTGCCGTTAGAATCGGGCGGTCAGAGCCCCGAGCATCGGGGCTTGTCTCGTGTTCGAGGGGTGCATCTGGATGCCCGCAGTCGTCATCGTCGGAGCCCAGTGGGGTGACGAGGGCAAGGGCAAGGCCACCGACCTGCTCGGCAGCCGCGTGGACTACGTCGTCAAGTTCAACGGCGGCAACAACGCCGGCCACACCGTCGTCATCGGCGACGAGAAGTACGCCCTCCACCTGCTGCCCAGCGGCATCCTGAGCCCCGGCTGCACGCCGATCATCGGCAACGGCGTCGTGGTCGACCTGTCGGTCCTGTTCGAGGAGATCGACGGCCTCGAGGCCCGCGGCATCGACACCAGCGCCCTGCGGATCAGCGCCAACGCCCACGTGATCGCCGACTACAACCGGACCATGGACAAGGTCACCGAGCGCTTCCTCGGCAGCCGCAAGATCGGCACCACCGGACGCGGCATCGGCCCCACGTACGCGGACAAGATGAACCGGCTCGGCATCCGCGTGCAGGACCTGTTCGACGAGAAGATCCTGCGGCAGAAGGTCGAGGGCGCGCTGGAGCTGAAGAACCAGATCCTGACCAAGGTCTACAACCGCCGCACCGTCGACGTCGACGAGGTCGTCGAGGAGCTGCTCTCCTACGTCGACCGGCTCCGTCCGATGGTGGCCGACACCGCCCTCGTCCTGCACGAGGCGCTCGAGCGGGACGAGACCGTGCTGCTGGAGGCCGGACAGGCCACCCTCCTCGACGTCGACCACGGGACGTACCCGTTCGTCACGTCCTCCTCGGCCACGACCGGCGGAGCCTGCACCGGCTCGGGCATCGCGCCCACGCGGATCACTCGCGTGATCGGCATCGTCAAGGCCTACGCCACGCGCGTCGGCGAGGGCCCGTTCCCGACCGAGCTGTTCGACGAGGACGGCGAGCGCCTGCGCGTCAACGGCGGCGAGTTCGGCACCACGAC
>JBQGDU010000628.1:0-5708 GCA_052039245.1 Aeromicrobium sp.
CGGAACCGGAAGACCAGGGTGCTGAGCGTCGGCGCGACGCGGATCTCCAGGTCGGGGTCGTCGCACAGGACGGCATGGCCCTCGCGGGCGAGGTCGATCGCGGCGTCGAAGCCCGCACCGACGGCGTCCGCCCCCATCATCCGCAGCGTCACCCAGAGCTTGAGCGCGTCGAAGCGGCGCGTGGTCTGCAGGCTCTTGTCCACCTGGTTGGGCAGCTGCGCGGTGCGCGGGTTGAGGTAGTCGGCGTGGTAGGCCACGTGCCGCAGCGACGACCCGTCGCGCACCAGGACGGCGCTGGAGGAGACCGGCTGGAAGAACGTCTTGTGGAAGTCGACCGTCACGGAGTCGGCGTGCTCGATGCCGTCCAGCAGATGACGTCGACGGGTCGAGGCGAGCAGTCCCCCGCCGTACGCCGCGTCGACGTGCATCCACACGTCGTGCTGGGCGCACAGGTCGGCCACCTGCGGCAGCGGGTCGACGGCCCCGAAGTCGGTGGTGCCCGCCGTCGCGACGACGGCCATCGGCACGAGACCAGCGGACCGGCACCTGGTGAGCTCGAGGTCGAGGGCTGTCGGGTCCATCCGGCGGTGCGCGTCGGTGCGCACCGGTACGACGGCGTCGGCGCCGAGGCCCAGGATGGTCGCGGCCTTCTGGACGCTGAAGTGACTGTCCTCGGAGGCGAAGACGCGGAACCGGGCCATGGTGTCGGCGAACGGTGAGCCGGGGTCGACGTGGTCGGACAGGAACGCCTCACCCCTGGCGAGCAGCAGGGCCTGCAGGTTGGACTGCGTGCCGCCGCTGGTGAAGATGCCGTCGGCAGCGGCGCCGAGGCCGATGCGCTCGGTGGTCCAGTCGATCAGCCGACGCTCCACGAGCGTGCCGCCCGCGCTCTGGTCCCACGTGTCGAGGGAGGAGTTGACCGCCGACACGAAGACCTCGGCGAGCAGCGCGGGCACCACCACCGGACAGTTCAGGTGGGCCGCGTACATCGGGTCGTGGAACCAGACGGCGTCGTCGAGGTAGACCTCGCCGAGCTCGGCGAGCAGGGCCTCGACGTCCCCCACGGGGCGGTCCAGGTCGACACCGTCGACCGCGGGCGCGACCTCGGCGACGCTCCGGCCCGAGAACGGACCGTCCAACCGGCGCACGTGCTCGACGAGTGCGTCGACGCCGCGATGCATCGTGGTGGCATAGTGCTCGACGGTGTCGGCACCGAACAGGTGTTCCTTCACGCCGTCCCTTCCCCGAGAGTGGAGCGACGGCGGGACCTCACCATCGCTTAGGCGAGCCTCACCTAACCAGAGGTGGGTGGGGGGCTCAAGCCGAGGTCGGTGTCGGGATCCTCACATCGCGGCATCGCGGCTGGAACGACGGCGCGACAGCGACGACGGGGACTGCGTGCGAGAGTGATCGGGTGAGCGACTTCGACGGATTCCCCGAGGCGGCACTCGACTTCTACGACGACCTGGAGCTCGACAACACCAAGACGTTCTGGGAGGCCCACCGGCACGTCCACGCCGAGGCCGTCGCCGCCCCGATGCGGGACCTGACGGCGGCGCTCGAGGACGAGTTCGGGCCGGCCAAGATCTTCCGCCCCTACCGCGACGTCCGGTTCTCCAAGGACAAGACCCCGTACAAGACGCATCAGGGAGCGTTCGTCGCCGCAGGGCCGTCCACCGGCTGGTACGTGCAGGTGGGCGCACCGGGCGTGCGCGTCGGCGCGGGCTTCTACCGCGCGGATCCGCTCCATCTCGCGGCCATCCGAGCGGCCATCGACGAGGAGAGGACGGGCCGTGAGCTCGCCGACGTCGTGGCGTCGCTGGAGTCCGCCGGCTGGACCGTGGGCGGCGACCGACTGAAGACGTCGCCGCGGCACTACGACGCGGACCACCCGCGCATCGAGCTGCTCAGGCACCGCTCCCTCGCCCTGTCGAAGGATCACGGCTTCGCGCCCTACGTGCACACCGCCGAGCTCCTCGAGCACGTCCGCGCCGACTGGCGCCAGGCACGACCGCTCGTGGAGTGGGTCGCGACGGTCGTCGAGGAGAGCGACCCGGACTTCCTGCCCTGAGGGGACCTCGATACGCTCCCACCAGCGCGACCGTGGCCTCGATACGCCCCGATGAGCTCGTACCTCGCCATCGGCGCTACTCCCCCGCAAGCGGTGGGGGTCCCTCCCTGCACGGAGCGCAGCGGAGTGCTTGGGGGAGGTGCCCCCAGACCACCGAAGCTCAAGCAGCGACCCCCACCACCGAGGCCCGAGCAGCGACCCGAGCGGCACCGTCCCCCGATGGTCGAGTAGCGGGGACCGCGACGAAGGAGCCGGTCCCCGCGTATCGAGACCACCACCGAGAACCACTCGACGACCCCGGCCCGGGGAGCTGTGGAGGTGGCGGCGAGCACGGATCAGACCCTGGGCTGACGCCCGGGTCGACCTCCGCGCCTAGGCTCGGGAGCGTGGACGAGTCGATGCGCGGCGAACGTCCGTGGCGACTCGGGCCGCGGGCGCGTCACGTGTTCGACGCCGCGCTGGCCACCGCACTGGTCGGCGGATCCTTCGTCATGCTCGGCGTCGGCCTCGCGTCCACCGCCTTCAGCCTCGCGCTCACCCTCCCGCTCTACCTCCGACGCGTCCGCCCCGCCACCACGTTCACGCTCGTCGCCGCCGTCAGCGCCCTGCAGGCGGTCGTCGGGCTCGAGCCGCTGTGGGGCCAGCTCGCGTTCCCCGTCGCGCTGTACTCGTTGGCGCGCTACGGACGCCCGGCGCAGGGCTGGCTCGGGCTGGCCACCGGCATCGCCGCCGCCGGGACGGCGAGCTTCGTCTGGACCAGGTCCTTCAACGCCGGGGTGCCCGCGGAGTTCCGCAGCGAGCTGACGTTCGGCTCCTACGTCCCACTGTTCCTCTCGATCGGTGCCATCGTCGTCGCGGCCTGGGCCCTCGGCGCGCAGGGCCGGGTCCGCGCGGCCTACGAGGCCACGTTGCTCGAGCGCGGCGAGCGACTCGCCGCAGAGGCCGAGCAGCGCGCCGTCATGGCCGCCGCCGACGAACGCGCGCGGATCGCGCGAGAGATGCACGACGTCGTCGCCCACGGCCTGTCCGTCATCATCGTGCAGGCCGACGGAGCCCGGTACGCAGCCGAACAGGATCCGCGGACAGCGGTCGACACGCTCGAGACGGTGAGTGCCGCCGGTCGCGACGCGTTGGGCGAGATGCGCAGGCTGCTCGGACTGCTGCGCGGCACGAGCGATCCCGCCCTGACGCCCCAGCCGGGACTCGCCGACCTGCCCGACCTGCTCGCGGACCACGCCGCCCACGGCCGACTCGAGGTGCGGCTGCCCGAGCCCACCCCGAGCGTCTCCGACGGCGTGGCCCTCACCGTCTTCCGACTGGTGCAGGAGGCACTCACCAACGTCCGCAAGCACGCGGGCACGGACGTGACGGCCCGCGTCCAGGTCGCGGCCGCCGACGACCACCTGACGGTCGAGGTGGTCGACGACGGTCACGGAGCCGCCTCCGGGCCCGGCTCCGGCCTCGGGCTCGTCGGCATGCGCGAGCGCGTCGAGGTGCACGGCGGCACCGTCCACGTCGGCCCCGAGCCCGGCGGCGGGTGGGCCGTCCGTGCGAGGATCCCCCTGTGACCGACGCTCACCACGGTGCCCAGGCCCCCGACGAGCGAATCCGGGTGGTGCTCGTCGACGACCAGCAGATGGTGCGCGGAGGCTTCCGGATGCTGGTGGACAGCCAGCCGGACATGACCGTGGTGGGCGAGGCCGGTGACGGTGCGGCCGCTCTCGACCTGCTCACCACCACCCCGGCCGACGTCGTCCTCATGGACGTGCGGATGCCGCGCATGGACGGCGTGGAGGCCACTCGCCTGATCGGTCCGGCCGGGCCCAGGGTGATCGTGCTGACCACCTTCGACCTGGACGAGTACGCCTTCGCGGCCCTGCAGGCCGGGGCCTCCGCGTTCCTGCTCAAGGATGCCGCTCCCCCGGACCTGCTCGCCGCGATCCGGGCCGTCCAGGCGGGTGACGCCGTGGTCGCACCCTCCACCACGAGACGACTCCTCGACCACTTCGTGAGCCGGCCGACGACGGCCACGCGTACCCCCTCCGCCACCGACCCACCGGCACCGAACGAGCGCCTGCGGGAGGTCACCGACCGCGAAAGAGAGGTCCTGGACCTCATCGCCCGCGGACGCACCAACTCCGAGATCGCCACGACCCTGTTCGTCTCCGAGGCGACGGTGAAGACGCACGTGAGCCGACTGCTCGCGAAGACCGACTCCCGCGACCGCGTCCAGCTCGTCCTGCTCGCGCTCGAGTCCGGTCTCGGGGCGTGAACCGCGGCTGGCCGCGAGCCCTCGTCGTCGTCGAGGTCATCGTCGCGGTCGCCGCGACGACGGGAGTGCTCGCCGGGGTCGTCCTCGTCCTCACCGACCGGGCCGACGGCACGCAGAAGCTCGACGGACTCGCCACCTTCCTGGGGCTGCTGGTCGGCGGCGTCGCCCTGCTCGTGCTCGTGACTGCCACGGTCCTGGCGCTCCTCACCCGCCGGGCGCTGCGCTCCGACGACGTCCGGCTGCGAAGACTGGCGGGCGCGCTCCCGACGGCCATCGCCGTGGTCTGGCTGGTCGGCGTCGGTGTCGCGGCCGTGCAGGGTGCGGAGGCGCCGGGTGTCACCCTCAGCGTCCTGGCCGGCCTGGTGCTCCTCGTCCCGGCGGTCGGCACGGCCGTGACGAGTCATCCCACGGTCTGACCCGGCGCCGGAGTCCGACTCCGGGATGACGTCCAGGACCAGTCCGTGCGCTGACGACCGGGGGGCCGGATCTTCCTAACGTCGGTGCCATGACCTCGATGACCGATGCACCCACCATGACCAGTGCCGCGTCCGCGCGCGGCCTCACCAAGACCTACGGCACCGGAGACGCCGTCGTCCACGCCCGCGACGGCGTCGACGTCGACATCGCCCCCGGCCGCTTCACCGCCGTGATGGGGCCGTCCGGTTCCGGCAAGTCGACGCTCATGCACTGCCTCGCGGGCCTCGACCGCCCCACCGCCGGCACGGTCACCGTCGCCGGCGTCGAGCTCCAGAGCCTGGACGACGACGACCTCACCCGGTTCCGTCGCGACCGTCTGGGCTTCGTCTTCCAGGCGTTCAACCTGCTGCCGATGCTGACGGCGCGACAGAACATCATGCTCCCGTTCGAGCTGGCCGGACGCCGCCTCGAGCCGGGCACCGCCGAGCGCATCGAGCAGGTCATCGACGTGCTCGGCCTGCGCGACCGTCTCGACCACCGGCCCGGCGAGCTGTCCGGCGGTCAGCAGCAGCGCGTCGCGATCGCGCGCGCCCTCGCCGCGGACGCCGACGTCGTGTTCGCCGACGAGCCCACCGGCCCCCTCGACAGCACCGCCTCGTCGGAGGTGCTGGCCTACCTGCGGCGCAGCGTGATCGAGCTGGGCCACACGGTCGTCATGGTCACGCACGAGCTCGACGCGGCGGCCTACGCCGACGACGTGGTCGTGCTGGCCGACGGCCGTGTCCGCACCCACCTCGTCACCCCGACCCGCGACGCCATCGCCCGCGCGCTCGAGGGCGGTGCCCGATGAGGACCGTCCTGCTCGCGTCGCTGCGCACGCACACGCGCCGCTACGTGTCGGCGCTCGTGGCCGTGTCGATCGCGGTGGCGTTCGTCGTGGTCATCGAC
>JBQGDU010000629.1:0-5067 GCA_052039245.1 Aeromicrobium sp.
AGCCCGGGCGCGGCCGGCCCGGCCGCGGTCCGCACGGCCGGCGCGTCGAGCCCGTCGCCCCGAACACCGACGACGCGCTGACGGTTCCGCGAGGCTACCGCCAGGACGTCGTGATCCGCTGGGGCGATCCGCTGTTCAAGGACTCGCCGCGCTGGTCGCCGCACCGCCAGAGCGGCGCGGCGCAGCGTCGACAGTTCGGGTTCAACAACGACTTCCTCGCCCTGCTGCCGCTCTCGCGCGGCACACAGCTGCTCGTCGCGAACCACGAGTACACCTCCGAGGAGCTCATGTACCCCGGGTACGACGCCGAGAGGCCGACCCGCGAACAGGTCGAGACGTCCTGGGCCGCGCACGGGTTGTCCGTGGTCGCGGTGCGCGAGGGGCGGGGAGGCTCGCTCGAGCCGGTCGTGGGTCACCACCTCAACCGTCGCTTCCACACCCACTCCGAGTTCACGCTGACCGGCCCTGTGGCCGGCCACGAGCTCGTCCGCACGACGGCCGACCCGCGCGGACGCACGGCGCTCGGCACACTCAACAACTGCGCCGGGGGCACGACACCGTGGGGCACCTGGCTCACGGCGGAGGAGAACTTCAACCAGTACTTCGCCAACGCCGAGGAGATCCGCGACCCCACGGTCGCCGAGCGGCTGGCGCGGTACGGCATCGCCGGCGGCGCGACCGAGCGGCAGTGGGAGAGGTTCGAGGATCGTTTCGACCTCACCAAGGAGCCGAACGAGGTCAACCGCTTCGGCTGGATCGTCGAGGTCGACCCCTACGACCCGCGCTCCACGCCGCGCAAGCGGACCGCGCTCGGCCGCTTCAAGCACGAGGCCGCCCAGCCGCGCATCACCAAGGACGGCCGTGTCGCGGTGTACATGGGCGACGACGAGCGCTTCGACTACCTCTACAAGTTCGTCAGCCGCGACCGCGTGAAGCGCGGCAGCTCACGCAGGGCCAAGCGCCACAACGACACCCTGCTCGACCACGGCACCCTCTACGTCGCCCGGCTCACCGGCGACTCGCCGACGTCGCAGATCGACGGCTCCGGGACCCTTCCGCAGGACGGCGAGTTCGACGGCTCGGGCACCTGGATCCCGCTCGTGAGCGGCAAGCGGTCGTTCGTCGAGGGCTTCAGCGCCGAGGAGGTGCTGCTGTTCACCCGGCTCGCGGCGGACCGGGTCGGCGCCACCGCGATGGACCGCCCCGAGGACGTGGAGCCCAGCCCCGTGAGCGGCAGGGTGTACGTGGCACTCACCAACAACACCAACCGCGGCGCGGCCGGCGCCGCAGCAGCGGACGAGGCCAACCCCCGCAACGCCAACAAGAACGGTCACGTCCTGGAGCTGACCGAGCGACGCAACGACGGCGCCTCGACGACGTTCGCCTGGAACCTGCTGCTCGTGTGCGGCGACCCGGAGGATCCCTCGACGTACTTCGGCGGGTACGACAAGAGCCAGGTCTCGCCGATCTCGTGCCCGGACAACGTCACGTTCGACCGGCACGGCAACCTGTGGGTCTCCACCGACGGCAACGCGCTCGGCTCCAACGACGGCCTGTTCGGGGTCGCGGTCGAAGGCCGCGACCGCGGGCTCACACGTCAGTTCCTCACCGTCCCGCTCGGCGCGGAGACGTGCGGGCCCGTCGTGCAGCGCGACCGCGTCCTGGTGTGCGTGCAGCACCCGGGGGAGAAGGACGGCGCCTCGGCGGACGACCCCGCGTCGCACTGGCCGGACGGCGGCACGTCGGTGCCCCGCCCGTCGGTGGCCGTGGTCTGGCGCGCGGACGGCCGCGACATCGGCGTGTAGACGTCACCTGGTGTTCACCGGTCCGGGACTCGGCCTGGCGGTCGGGGTTGCCGCGCCCTGCGACCATGGGGCATGGACGAGATCGATCCCCGGCACCGACGTGACCTGGTCCGCCTGCTGGTCGTGGTGGTGGTCGCGGTCGCGGCGTGGGCGCCGCTGGAGCTGGTCCGTCGCGATGCCCTCCCGCAGTGGGTCTTCCTCGCGTACGCCCTCCTCGCCCTCGGCGCAGCGCTCCTCACCCTTCCTGCCGCGGTCCGGGTCTTCGGACGCAACCGCCCCGCCGACGTCGACCAGCGCTACTGGACCGTCGACTGAGCCGCGACGTCAGGCCTCCAGGGAGCGGCGGAAGCGCTGCATGCCGGCGAGCCAGCGGTCGTGGTCCGACGCCTTCTGCGCGTGCATGGTCCCGACCTCCGGATGCGGCAGGGCGAGGAAGCGACCCTCGGTCACCGCGGCGAGCGCTGCGTCGACGACGTCCAGCGGATCGAGCGGCTCACCGGCCGTCGTGACGGCCCGCATGCCGAGGGTCGCGTCGGCCTCGGTGCTCGTGCGCCCCTCCTGCAGCATCGCGGTCCGCACACCCATCGGCGCCACGCAGCACACCTGGATCCCACGGTCCCCGTACGTGGCGGCCAGCCACTCGGCGAACCCGACGGCGGCGTGCTTGGTGGCCGAGTAGGTGGGTGAGCCGAGCTGGGTCAGCAGTCCGGCGGCCGAGGCGACGCTGACGAAGACACCGGCCGGCGCCTCGCCCGAGGCCTGCTCGAGCCACTGCGGCACGAGGACACGCGAGGCCCGGACGTGCGCCATGACGTTGACGTCCCACGACGCCGTCCACTCCTGATCCGTCGAGTCGAGCCCGAAGCCCTGGAAGACCCCGGCGTTCGCGACGTAGAGGTCCACGGGCCGGGGAGCGGCCTCCAGCAGGGCGGCCACGCCGAGGTCGCTCGTGACGTCGACGGCGCGCCGGTGCACCCGGTCCCCGAACTCCGCGGCGAGGCCGTCGGCGGTCTCGTCGAGCCGGGCGGCGTCGAGGTCGCCCAGCACCACGTCGGCACCGGCCTCGAGGAGCCGGCGGGCGAAGGCCGCGCCGATCCCGCCGGCCGCACCGGTGACGACGGCGCTGGCACCGTCGACCTTCATCGGGTGGCGTACTTCTTGAGCTCCGCGCGCGCGAGCGAGGCCTTGTGCACCTCGTCGGGACCGTCGGCGAAGCGCAGCGTGCGGATGCCGGCGAACATCTCCGCGAGCGGGAAGTCCTGGCTGAGGCCACCGGCGCCGTGGGTCTGGATGGCCTTGTCCAGGATCCACTCCACCGTCTTGGGCGTGGCGATCTTGATCGCCTGGATCTCCTTGTGCGCTCCGCGGTTGCCGACCGTGTCCATCAGCCAGGCCGTCTTGAGGACGAGCAGGCGGAGCTGCTCCAGGCGCACTCGCGACTCCGCGATCCAGTCCTGGACGACCCCCTGCCGGGCGATCGGCTTGCCGAACGTGGTGCGCGAGAGCGCCCTCTGGCACATCATCTCCACGGCACGCTCGGCCAGGCCGATCGAGCGCATGCAGTGGTGGATGCGCCCCGGCCCGAGCCGCGCCTGCGCGATCGCGAAGCCCTCACCCTCGCCGCCGATGAGATTGCTCGCCGGCACGCGGACGTCGGTGAAGCGGAGCTCGGCGTGACCGCCGTGGTCGCGGTCGTGGAAGCCGAACACGTGCATCCCGCGGACGACCTCCAGCCCGGGGGTGTCCCGCGGGACGAGGATCATCGACTGCTGTCGGTGCCGGTCGGCCTCGGGGTCGGTCTTGCCCATGACGATGAAGACCTGGCAGTTCGGGTTCATGGCGCCGGTGATCCACCACTTGCGCCCGTTGATGACGTACTCGTCACCGTCGCGGACGATGGACAGCTCGATGTTGGTGGCGTCGGAGGAGGCCACGTCCGGCTCGGTCATCGCGAAGGCGGACCGGATCTCGCCGTCGAGCAGCGGACGCAGCCACCGCTCCTTCTGCTCGTCGGTGCCGAACATCGTCAGCACCTCCATGTTGCCCGTGTCGGGCGCGGCACAGTTGATCGCCGAGGGCGCGAGCTGGATGCTCCGACCGGTGATCTCGGCCAGAGGGGCGTACTGCAGGTTGGTGAGCCCGCCCTCCTCCGGATGCCCGGCGAGGAAGAAGTTCCACAGCCCCCGCTCGCGTGCCTCGGCCTTGAGCGGCTCGAGCACGGCCGGCGGGTCCCAGCGGTCCTCGGCCAGCAAGGTCTGGATCTGCTCGTGCGCCTCGGGCTCGGCCGGGTAGACGTGCTCGTCCATGAAGGACTCGAGCCGGGCGATGAGGTCCTGGGTGGTGTCGTCGAATCCGAAGTGCATGTCGCCCTCCTCCTGCTCAGGCCGCAGCCATGACGTAGACGACCTCGGCGATGCAGGCCGGCTTCTCCGCGCCCTCGCGCTCGATCACGAAGGTGATGACGGCCTGGGTGCCGATCGCGATGTCGCTCGTCTCCTTGAGCGTGGCGGTGGCGCGCAGCCTGGAGTCCACCGGGACGGGGTTGGGGAAGCGCACCTTGTTGGCGCCGTAGTTGACGCCCATCGCGAGGCCCTTGACCTCGTAGATCGCCGCCGCGAAGACGGGGAGCAGCGACAGCGTGAGGTAGCCGTGCGCGATCGTGCCGCCGAACGGACCGTCCTTGGCGCGCTCGGGGTCGACGTGGATCCACTGGTGGTCACCGGTGGCGTCGGCGAAGGTGTCGATCTGCTCCTGGGTGACGCTGACCCAGTCGCTCGTGCCGAGCTCCTCCCCTGCTGCCGCCTTGAAGTCGTCGAGACTGTCGAACACGCGAGCCATGGGCACCTCCGGGTGAGAAACTAAGCGCTTGCGTAGTTCCCCCCCTAGCCCCCGCCGAGGTTCTTTGGCTAGACCCGACGTCGGTCCCTCCGGGAGTGGTCCGGGGTCAGCCGGACGTCGAGAACGCGGCGTCGAAGGCCGCGTCGGGCGCGTCGAAGAGATTCGCCTTGACGAACGCGAGGGCCTCGGGCGCCCCGAGCAGACGGTCCATGCCGGCGTCCTCCCACTCGATGCTCACCGGCCCCTCGTACCCGATGGTGTTGAGCATCCGGAAGCACTGCTCCCAGGGCACGTCGCCTCGACCGGTGGAGACGAAGTCCCAGCCGCGCCGCGGATCGGCCCACGGGAGGTGTGAACCGAGCCGGCCGTTCCTGCCGTTGCCCACCTGCTTGCGGGCGTCCTTGCAGTCGACGTGGTAGATCCG
>JBQGDU010000630.1:0-2106 GCA_052039245.1 Aeromicrobium sp.
TGGGGCGGCGTCCCGTCACGCCGGACCGCGTCACGTTCGACTCGTTCACGGTCGGTGTCCTCGACGCCCTCGGACGACGATGACGGACCTCAGGCAGGTGGCTGGGCGCCGTCCTGGACCGCTTGGGCCTCCTGCTCGGCCCGGGCCTGCTCGACCTGACGGTGCACCTCGTCCATGTCCAGGTCACGGACGGCCGAGATGACCTCGTCCAGCGCCTCGCGGGGCAGTGCCCCGGGCTGGTTGAAGACGAGAACACCGTCGCGGAACGCCATCAGGGTGGGGATGGAGGAGATCTGTGCCATGGCGGCGAGCTGCTGCTCGGCCTCGGTGTCGATCTTGCCGAACGTGATGTCGGAGTTCTCCGCACTGGCCGCCTCGTAGACGGGTGCGAAGTTGCGGCACGGGCCGCACCACGACGCCCACCAGTCGACCAGGGTGATGCCCTCGCCGGTGACGGTGGTCTCGAAGTTGTCGGCAGTCAGTTCGATCGTGCTCACGGTGTCGCCCTTCGGTAGGAGTCGGCGTACGTCTTCGTCAACGGTGGCAGTGGGGTGAGCATTCCCGAGGGTGCCGTCGCCCGGCGACGTCAGGCGTCGCGCGGCATCATCGAGACATGGTGGCTCGGCGAACCTTCCTGACCGGCTCGGCTGCGCTGGGAGTCCTCACCCTCATCGGGTGCCGGTCGTCGACGGACGACGCGCCCCCGCCCTCGTCGCCGACGACCGGACCTTCGTCCCCGTCGCCGGAGGCCGGCCCACCCGAGCCGCGGGTGGCCGGGACGGTCGCGGAGGGGCTCAACGTCCCTTGGAGCATCGTCTTCCTTGGCAGCGGGGATGCACTGGTGTCGCAACGCGACGACGCCACCATCGTCCGGGTGACCCCCGACGGCGGAGTCACGGACGTAGGAGCCGTGCCTGGTCAGGAGGTCCGGACAGGAGCTGAGGGCGGGCTCCTGGGGCTCGCACTGGACCCCGACGACGACACCGTGCTCTACGCATACCTCTCGACGCCACAGGACAACCGGGTCGTGCGCATGCGGTACGTCGACGACGAGCTCTCCGACGCGACGGTCGTGGTCGAGGGCATCCCCCGCGGGCCGGGTCGCCATCAAGGCGGGCGGTTGGCGTTCGACCCCGAGGGCCGTCTGTTCGTCTCCACCGGGGACGCCGGGGAGCCGGGACTGGCCCAGGACCGAGGATCGCTCGCGGGGAAGATCCTGCGGGTCGACCGCGACGGCGGCGCCGTCGACGGGAACCCCTTCGACGACCGCGTCTGGTCGTACGGCCATCGCAACGTCCAGGGTCTCGCGTTCGACTCCGAGGGACGACTCTGGGCGAGTGAGTTCGGCGACAAGGGTGCGGACGAGCTCAACCTCATCGAGCGGGGCGGCAACTACGGCTGGCCCCAGGCCGAAGGGGAGTCCGACGACCCCGATCTCGTCGCGCCGAAGGTCACCTGGCCGACCGAGGACTGCTCGCCTGCAGGCATCGCCATCGCCCGCGACACGGTCTTCATGGCCGCGCTGCGCGGTCAGCGGCTCTGGACGATCCCGATCGACGGCGACACGGTCGCGGAGTCGAGCGCGCTGCTCGCGCAGGAGTACGGGCGCTTGCGGGAGATCGTGGTGGCTCCGGACGACAGTCTGTGGCTCGCCACCAGCAACACCGACGGGCGCGTCGACGCACGCGACGGTGACGACCGCATCCTGCGCGTCGTGTTGTGAGGAGACGCCCGGCACGCCGGAGAACTACCCCTCGGTAGGGGTGTTGACGAGCAAAACGTGAGGGTAGCGTCACGTTCATGGACGAGACGACCTTCGAGATCGACCAGCATCAGCTCGCCGAGGGCTGCCGTCGCTTCCCGGCGCGCCGTCAGGGCCCACGAGATGCGCGCCCGACGGCAGACCTCGGCTACCTCCGCGACGCCGGTGACTTCGGACGCCACGCCTGGGACGAGGGTGGCCGACCCTGAGGGTCGGCCCCGGTCGCCGGGCCTCGGGCCCCGCGCACAGACGAACGCCATCTCGCAGGAGCGAGGTGGCGTTCGTCTGTCGGTGACGCCTCAGTTCTTGAAGGCGTCCTTGACGTTCTCGCCGGCGTTCTTGAG
>JBQGDU010000631.1:0-9460 GCA_052039245.1 Aeromicrobium sp.
TGCCGGCGACGTAGAGGTCGCCGAGCGAGACGACGTCGTGCGCGGGAACCACCACCACGAGCTCTCCGCCGACGGGCCCGTCGCCGAGGTGCACGACCTCGACGTACAGGTCGCCCAGGTCGAGGGCCCGGACCGCGTTGAGCTCACCCCCGCGGGACTCGTGGACGATGGAGGTGCCGTCGTCGACGATCACCTCGCGGGGGCGGTGGACGAGGGTGCTCGACGCGCCCGTCACGGTGACGGCATCGTCGATGAGGGAGATCTCGGGCACCTCGCTAGACTGGCACTTGGCCCACGCGAGTGCCAGACGGCGCGCGGAGGGGCCGCTGGACGGATCGTCGGACGAGCCACCGGGACGAGGAGGTGCGAGCGCATGACCGCGGACGAGAGACGACTGGACGTGCTGCGCGCGATCGTCGAGGACTACGTCGCGACGCAGGAGCCCGTCGGCTCGCGCTCGCTCGTCGAGCGCCACCAGCTCGGCGTCTCTCCCGCCACCATCCGCAACGACATGGCGGCGTTGGAGGACGAGGGCTACATCGCCCAGCCGCACACGAGTGCCGGCCGGGTCCCCACCGACAAGGGCTACCGGTTGTTCGTCGACCGGCTCTCGTCGGTCAAGGCGTTGTCGCGCCCGGAGCGGCGCGCCATCGAGACCTTCCTGGGCGGCGCCGTCGACGTCGACGACGTCGTGTAGCGCAGCGTCAAGGTGCTCGCTCAGCTCACCAACCAGGTGGCGATCGTGCAGTACCCGTCGCTCACCCGCTCCACGGTCCGGCACGTCGTGGTCGTGGCGCGGGAGAACGCTCGCGTGCTGCTCGTGGTGATCACCTCCAGCGGCCGCGTCGAGCAGCGCATCGTCGAGCTCGAGCGGACGCTGGGCGAGGACCTCCTCGTCGACCTACGGTCCCGGCTCGTGGCCGCCACGGTCGGACAGCGACTGCCCGAGGCGTCGCTGCGGCTCGCCGAGGTCATCCACACCTTCGACGTACGAGACCGGCCCATCGCCACCTCGATCGTCACGACCCTGAGCCAGGTCTTCTCCGACGAGCGCTCCGACGAGCGCGTCGCCGTCGGGGGAACCGCCAACCTGGCCCGGTTCGGCGGCGACTTCGACATCGCCATCCGGCCGGTGCTGGAGGCGCTCGAGGAGCAGGTGGTGCTGCTCAAGCTGCTGGGTGAGGCCACCGCCGACCCCACGGTCCGCATCGGTGTCGAGACCGGCAACCAGAGCCTGAGCGGCACGGCCGTGGTCTCGTCGGCGTACGGCTCGCAGGATCAGGTGCTGGCCACGCTCGGCACGCTCGGACCCACCCGCATGGACTATCCCGGAACCATGGCCGCCGTCGGCGCCGTCGCCCGCTACGTCGGGCGCATCCTGGCGGACGGCTGAGAGGAATCCCCACAGACATGGCACAGGACTACTACGCCCTCCTCGGCGTCAGCCGCGACGCCGGCAACGACGAGCTCAAGAAGGCCTACCGCAAGCTCGCCAGGCAGCTGCACCCGGACGTCAACGACGCCCCCGACGCAGCCGACCGCTTCAAGGAGGTCACCAGCGCCTACGAGGTGCTCTCGGACCCGCAGAAGCGTTCGGTCTACGACCGTGGCGGCGACCCGCTCTCCTCCGGTGGGATGGGCGGGGCCGGCTTCGGCGGCCAGGGCTTCAGCTTCGACGACATCATGGACGCGTTCTTCGGCCAGGGCGGCTCGAGTCGGGGTGGCCCGCGCTCGCGGGTGCAGAGGGGCCAGGACGCGCTGCTGCGGCTCACGGTCGACCTCGCGGAGGCGGCCTTCGGCGTCACGCACGAGATCAAGGTCGACACCGCCGTCGTGTGCGAGACCTGCCAGGGTCGCGGCGGCGCCGAGGGCAGCGAGCCGGTCACCTGCTCGACCTGCCACGGCCACGGCGACGTCCAGCACGTCCAGCGGTCCCCGCTGGGCAACATCCGCACGTCGCGTCCGTGCCCGACGTGCCACGGCTTCGGCACCGTCATCCCGGACCCGTGCCACGAGTGCGGCGGCGACGGCCGCGTCCGCTCGCGTCGCGCGCTCACGGTCAAGGTCCCCGCAGGCGTCGACCAGGGCACCCGGATCCAGATGACCGGCGAGGGCGAGGTCGGCCCCGGAGGCGGCCCACCCGGGGACCTGTACCTGGAGATCAACGTCCAGCCGCACGCGGTCTTCACCCGCAAGGGCGACCAGCTGCGTTGCCAGGTCACGGTGCCGATGACGGCCGCGGCGCTCGGCGTCCACGTCGAGCTGCCGACGTTGGAGTCCGATCTCACCGACGACGTCGAGGCCGCCACCGTCGGTCTCGAGATCTCCGCCGGCACCCAGTCCGGTGACCAGGTGACCGTGCGCGGCCAGGGCGTCCCGCGGCTGCGCGGCGTGGGCCGCGGCGACCTGGTCGTCGAGGTGGTCGTCGAGACGCCGAGCCGCCTGGACGACGAGCAGCGCGAGCTGCTCAAGAAGCTGGCCGCCGTGCGCGGTGAGGACCGGCCCGAGGCCAAGGTCGGGGACTCCCACCGCGGCGGCAGCGTGTTCGGACGGATCAAGGACGCCTTCCGCTGACGAGACCCGCGAGCTGGTGCGTCGACGCGATCTCGACAGATGACGCGCTCCTTCGTCGCCGTCATCGCTGCTCGATCACCGTGAATCGTGTGCAGAGCTACTCGGTGGTCGAGTAGGTCGGACAGCGACGAAGGAGCTCGTCCGAGCGTGTCGAGACCACACCCCGGTGGTGCTGGACCGGCCGATCGCGGTAGGAAGGTCGCATGAGCGACAGCGACTGCCTCTTCTGCAAGATCATCGCCGGCGACGTGCCGTCCGAGGCCGTGGCGGAGAACGAGCAGGCGTACGCCTTCCGTGACCTGAACCCTCAGGCCCCGACGCACGTCCTCGTTATCCCGCGGCGGCACGAGCCCGACGTCGGGAGCCTCGTCGAGGCCGACCCGGACTCCGCCACGGGCGTGCTGAAGCTCGCCAAGCAGGTCGCCGACGACGCCGGTGGGTCCTACCGGCTGGTCTTCAACACCGGCGCGGACGCGCACCAGACCGTCTTCCACTGCCACGCCCACGTCCTCGCGGGACGCGAGCTGGGCTGGCCGCCCGGCTGATCAGCAGTCTTGGCTTCGACACGCGTCGGGCCTGCCGCGTAAACTCAAGGCACCCATGACAGAAGACTTCGTACCCCATTCGTTCACGGTGCCCGCGAGCATCGACGCTGTCTCCCTCTTCGGCGCGGGTGATGAGTTCCTCCGCCTCGTCGAGGAGTCCTTCGACGCCGACGTCCACGCCCGTGGCAACACCGTCACCGTCACCGGAGCGCCCGCCGAGGCGGCGCTCGTGGAACGGCTGCTCGATGAGCTCGTCACCATCCTCCGCACGGGGCAGGCGCTCAGCCGAGAGACCGTCGAGCGCTCCATCCAGATGCTGCGCACCGAGACCCAGGAGCGTCCCGCCGACGTCCTGAGTCTCAACATCCTGTCCAACCGTGGACGCACCATCCGGCCCAAGACGCTCAACCAGAAGAAGTACGTCGACGCCATCGACAAGCACACGGTCGTCTTCGGCATCGGCCCGGCCGGCACCGGCAAGACCTACCTCGCCATGGCCAAGGCCGTGCAGGCCCTGCAGGCCAAGGAGATCTCACGCATCATCCTCACCCGCCCGGCGGTGGAGGCCGGCGAGCGGCTCGGCTACCTTCCGGGCTCGCTGAGCGAGAAGATCGACCCCTACCTGCGGCCGCTGTACGACGCGCTGCACGACATGCTCGACCCGGAGACCATCCCCAAGCTGCTCACCTCCGGCGTCATCGAGGTCGCGCCGCTGGCCTACATGCGGGGCCGCACCCTGAACGACGCGTTCATCATCCTCGACGAGGCGCAGAACACCACCGCCGAGCAGATGAAGATGTTCCTCACCCGGCTGGGCTTCGGCTCCAAGATGGTGGTCACCGGTGACGTCACCCAGGTCGACCTCCCCGGTGGTGCCACGAGCGGCTTGCGCGTGGTGCGGGACATCCTCGACGACGTCCGCGACATCCACTTCTCCACCCTGACGTCCCACGACGTCGTCCGACACAAGCTCGTCGGACGCATCGTCGCCGCCTACGACTCCTACGAGGCGGGTGCGACGGACCGTGAACGTCGACGTCCTCGATGAGTCAGGGACCGGCGTCGACGTCGTCGGTCTCACCAAGCTGTGCCGCTTCGTCATGCGGCGCATGCGCCTGCACCCCGGCACCGAGATGACGCTCCGCCTCGTCGACCCCGACACCATCGCCGTGCTCAACGAGCAGTGGATGGGAAAGAAGGGTCCCACCGACGTGCTGTCGTTCCCGATGGACGAGCTCTCCCCGGGTCGTGTCGACCCACCCGAGGAGGACCTCGACGACGGCGAGGCCGGCTACCTGGGCGACATCGCCCTCTCGCCCCAGGTGGCCGCCCAGCAGGCGCCCGCTGCCGGACACGGGGCGCACGAGGAGATCGAGCTGCTCACCACGCACGGCATCCTGCACCTGCTGGGCTACGACCACGCCACCCCCGAGGAGCACGCCGAGATGTTCGGCATCCAGGGACGGCTGCTGCTGGAGTGGCACCAGGAGGCGGCCGGCATCGACATCGAGTCCGAGGGGACGCTCTCATGACCGAGGCGGTCATCGGCTCCATCGTCCTCGCAGCGCTCGCCGGTCTGCTGGCCAGCATCGACGCCGCCGTCTCCTCTTTCTCCAAGGCGCGCGCGGACGAGCTCGCCAAGGACGATCGTGGCGGCGCGCAGCGGCTCCTCGCCATCCTCGACGACCCCGCACCGGCTCTCAACACGGTGTTGCTGCTGCGGGTGCTGTTCGAGACCGCGAGCATCGTCCTCGTGGCCATCGTCGTCGCCGACCACGTCGAGGGGCTGTGGGCCCAGCTCGGCATCGTCGTCGGTGTCATGGCCGTCGTGTCCTACGTGCTCATCGGCGTCGGTCCGAGGACGCTCGGTCGTCAGCACGCGGAGTCCATCGCGCTCGCCTCGGCGGGCCCGGTCACCCTGCTGACGGCGTTGATGGGGCCGCTGCCGAAGCTGCTGATCCTCATCGGCAACGCCCTGACGCCCGGCCGCGGCTTCCGGGAGGGGCCGTTCGCGTCGGAGGTCGAGGTCCGCGAGCTGGTCGACCTCGCCGCCGCCACGAGCGTCATCGAGTCCGATGAGTCCAAGATGATCCAGTCGGTCTTCGAGCTCGGCGACACGATCGTGCGCGAGGTCATGGTGCCGCGCCCGGACCTGGTCTTCATCGAGTCCGGCAAGACGCTGCGCCAAGCCACGTCGCTGTGCCTGCGCTCGGGCTACTCGCGCATCCCGGTCATCGGGGAGAACCTCGACGACGTCGTCGGCATGGCCTACCTCAAGGACCTCACCAAGCGGGTCTTCGACAACCACCAGGCCGAGTCCACCGAGCGGGTCGAGTCGATCATGCGGCCCGTGCTGTTCGTGCCCGACACCAAGCACGCCGACGTCCTGCTCAAGGAGATGCAGGCGCAACGGACCCACGTCGCCGTCGTGGTCGACGAGTTCGGCGGCACGTCCGGCATGGTCACGATCGAGGACATCCTCGAGGAGATCGTCGGCGAGATCACCGATGAGTACGACTCCGAGCCCGATGAGGTGGAGCGGCTCTCCGACGGTGCCGTCCGGGTCAGCGCCCGCTACGACATCGACGATCTCGCCGAGCTGTTCGACGTGGAGCTGGAGGACGACGACGTCGACTCCGTCGGCGGTCTCGTGGCCAAGCACCTGGGCAAGGTGCCCATCCCCGGCAGCGAAGTCGAGGTGGAGGGGCTCCTGCTGCGGGCCGAGGCCCCCTCGGGGCGTCGCAACCGCATCGGTCGTGTCAAGGTGTGGCGGGCGGACCTCGATGAGGAGGACCGCGAGCTCGAGCCCGTGACCGTGACCGAAGGAGTCGACCGTGGAACTGAGCGCTGAGGACGCCAAGCTGGTGACGCTCGCCCGGGCGTCGCGCGCCCGGTCAGGGGCCGATGCCGGTGCGGCGGTCCGTGACCTGGACGGCCGCACCTACGCGGCAGCCGCCGTCATGCTGCCCTCGCTCACGGTGGCCGCGCTCGACCTGGCCGTCGCCATGGCCGTCTCGTCGGGAGCCACCGGCCTGGAGGCGTCGGCGGTCGTCGGCGACGACGAGCCGGCGATCGACGCCGTGCGTGACCTGGGCGGCACTGACGTGCCGGTCGTCCTCGCCGACGCGTCCGGCGCGCCGCAGAGGACGCTGACGACGTGAGCGGCTTTCACTCGGGGTTCGCCTGCTTCGTCGGTCGCCCCAATGCCGGCAAGTCGACGCTCACCAACGCCCTCGTGGGCGAGAAGGTGGCCATCACCTCCTCCAAGCCGCAGACCACGCGGCACGCCATCCGTGGCCTCGTGCACCGTCCCGAGGCACAGCTCGTCATCGTCGACACCCCGGGCCTGCACCGCCCTCGCACGACGCTCGGAGAGCGACTCAACGACCTCGTGCGCACCACCTGGGCCGAGGTCGACACCGTCGCGATGTGCTTCCCCGCCGACCAGAAGATCGGCCCGGGCGACCGATTCCTCATCCGCGAGGTGGCCGGGCTCCGACGCAAGCCGGTGATCGCCGTCGCCACCAAGACGGACCTCGCCTCGCCCGATCGCATCGCCGAGCACCTCATGACCATCGAGGCGGTTGGGCGTGAGGCCGGCCTGCAGTGGCGCGAGATCGTCCCGGTCTCGGCCACGGCGGGCGACCAGGTGTCCCTGCTGGCCGACCTGCTCATCGACTCGCTCCCGGAGGGGCCACCGATGTACCCGGACGGTCAGCTCACCGACGAGCCCACCGAGACCCTCGTCGCGGAGGTCATCCGCGAGGCCGCGCTCGAAGGCGTGCACGACGAGCTCCCCCACTCGCTCGCCGTCGTCGTGGAGGAGGTCGTGCCGCGGGAGGGGCGGCCGACGGATCGCCCGTTGCTCGACGTCCGTGCCGACGTCTACGTCGAGCGCGACTCCCAGAAGGGCATCGTCATCGGCCGCAAGGGTGCCCGGCTGAAGGAGATCGGCACCACCTCGCGCGGCCAGATCGAGAAGATCCTCGGCACGCCGGTCCACCTGGACCTGCACGTCAAGGTGGCCAAGGACTGGCAGCGCGACCCCAAGCAGCTGCGCAAGCTCGGCTTCTGAGCGTCTGCAGGTGACCCGCGGCGGCGGACGTCAGCGCTGCTCGAACCCGGTGAGCCCCTCGGGCTGCTCCTCGAGGACGTCGACGCTGCTCACCTGTGCGCGTTCGGATCCCTCGTGGCACCAGACCAGCATCTGGCTGACGGCGTCGTCGGAGCCCTCGAACACGGCCTTCACCGTCCCGTCGGGCTGGTTGGCGACCCAGCCGGTGACCCTCGCTGCGGCGGCCCGTTCCGCACAGCGGGCGCGGAAGAACACGCCCTGCACCCGGCCGTGCACGACCACACGTCGTCGAACCATGCGTCCACGGTAGCGACGCGGCACGATGGGCGCATGGACCCGGTCGAGGCGCTCGAGGAGATCGGCTTCTGGCTCGAGCGCGAGCGCGCCACCAGCTACAAGGTGGAGGCGTTCCGTCGCGCTGCCGTCGTCCTGCGTCATCGCGACGACGTCGAGGAGCTCGTGCGACAGGGGCGGCTGCGCACGCTCGACGGCGTCGGCGCCCTCACCGCCGAGGTGGTGACGCAGGCCGTCGACGGCGAGGTGCCCGGCTACCTCGCGGATCTCCGGTCCCGCGGCGAGGGCCCCTTGGTCCCGGGCGGGGAGGACGTCCGTGCGGCGCTCCGCGGTGACCTGCACACGCACACCGACGAGAGCGACGGCGGCTCACCGCTGGAGACGATGGCGCGGACGGCACGGCGTCTCGGCCACGAGTACCTCGCCGTCACCGACCACTCGCCGAGCCTCACGGTGGCGAACGGTCTCGGACCCGAGCGTCTCGCCGCACAGATCGACCACGTCGCTGCGCTCGAGATCGACGGCCTCCGGGTCCTCACCGGCATCGAGGTGGACATCAACCGCGACGGCTCGCTCGACCAGGAACCGACACTGCTGGAGCGGCTCGACGTCGTCGTCGCGAGCGTCCACTCCCACCTGCGGGCGGACTCGATCGCGATGACCCGACGCATGCTCAAGGGCATCCGCGACCCGCACACCGACGTGCTGGGCCACTGCACGGGTCGGCTCGTGGAGGGTTCGCGCGGGACCCGACCGTCGAGCACGTTCGATGCCCAGCGGGTCTTCGCAGCCTGTGCCGAGCACCAGGTGGCAGTCGAGATCAACGCCCGGCCGGAGCGACGGGATCCTCCCGACTCGCTGATCCGGCGGGCGATGGACGCGGGCTGCCTGTTCAGCATCGACTCCGACGCGCACGCGCCCGGCCAGATGGACTTCCTCGATCACGGCTGCGCCCGCGCCGCCGAGCTGGACGTCCCGCTCGAGCGCATCGTCAACACGTGGCCCGTCGACCGGCTCCTGGAGTGGACCCATCGGAACCGCTGGGCGTGACGTTCTGACGGCGACACGCCCGGCGTGTCCGCAAGAACGCCACTCCCAGCGGGTCAGAGCCGCCCGGCGAGCTCGTGCAGGACGGTGTCGTCGAGGGGTTCGGGGTGGCGGCCGGTGACGTCGTCGTAGACGTCGAGCAGGTCGGCGAGGTCACGCACCATGCGACGTGCGCGTGCTCGTTCGTCGCCACAGTCGGCCCGACACTCGCCGGCGGCGAGTCGGTGGGCTGCCACGAGTGCGGCGAGGGACCACGCCTCGGCCGCCGTGAGATCGGGGGAGTGGACGAACGCCATGACCCGCGACGCCGCGAGGTGGTGCTCGACGTGCGACGGATCCAGTGGACCGACCCGCGCGGGCAGGGTGCGGGCCACGTCCCAGGCATGCTCGACCGCTCCGGGATCGTCGGGGTGCCCCGCCTCCGCCCTGGCCACCAGGACCTCCGCCTTGTGCACCGACGGTTCGACGACGGCCCGCGCGGTGGGCTCGACGAGCCGCAGCACCTGTCGCGTCTGGGCGAGCCGGAGCCGTGCCCGCAGGACGGGGGAGTCGTCGCCCGTGCCGAACAGTCGCCCCACGAGCGGGACGAGGCGGGGTCGGTCGACGTCGTCGAGCAGGTCGTTGACCGTGCGAGCCTCGTGCGCGAGGACCGGGTGGGTGCACTCGGGCCGGTCCGACCACGGCTCGCCGGCGAGCACCGAGACGTACTCCATCACGCAGGCCTCTCCGCTGTCGGCGTCGTGCGCACCCACTGAGAGCGAGGGGAGGAACGAAGGTGTGTCCACTCCTCCATCCTCCCCGGCGCGTCAAGGACGACTGAGCTCCCGTTCCCCGGCCTCGCGGCGCAGCGCCTCCAGCACGACGTCGACGGCCGGGCGTGCCGACGCCGCGGAACGGACCGCTGCGGTGATCTGGCGACGCGACC
>JBQGDU010000632.1:0-2220 GCA_052039245.1 Aeromicrobium sp.
TCGCGGACACCATCGTCCACGAGCCGCGGACCGACTCTCACCCGCCGTGTGCTGGCTGGACGTCGAGCACCCACGTCACGCCGAAGCGGTCGGTCAGCATGCCGAAGCCCGGGCTCCACGCCGAGGCCGCCAGGGGTTCGATGACGTCGGCACCGACGCAGAGGGCGCCCCAGTATCCGGCGACCTCCTCCAGGTCGGTGCCGCGCAGGGACTGGAAGAACGTCCGGTCGGTGAGGGTCGCGCCGTTCTCGCGACGGGTCGAGCCGGCGATCGCTGCAGGGTCGGCGTCGTCGCGGCCGGGGACGTCGTAGGCCATCAGCCGCAGGCCCTCGTCGTTCTCGAGCTGGGAGACGACGATCTTGTCGGCTCCGGGCGCCTCGGCGGGCATTCCCACGTCGGCGTAGGTGGCGGCGACGATCCGGCCGCCGAAGACGCCGCGGTAGAACTCGAGGGCCTGACGGGCCGTGCCGGGGAAGTTGAGGTGGGTGGTGGTCTGGATGCTCATGCTGGTCCTGTCCGTGATCGGTGGTCGTGGCCGCTTCGTGCCGCCAGGACGACACTCCCGCACGTAGAGGACGATTTCTGTCCTCTACTTCGACCAGACTCGACCCGTGGCCACGACCTCCTCCCGCATGCTGACCCTGCTGTCGTTGCTCCAGGCTCGCCGCGACTGGCCCGGGCCGGTGCTCGCGGACCGGCTCGGTGTCACGCCCCGCACCGTCCGCAGGGACGTCGACCGTCTCCGCGAGCTGGGCTACACCATCGACGCCACCAAGGGCCCCGACGGCGGCTACCGACTCACTCCCGGTGCCGATCTTCCGCCCCTGATGTTCGACGACGACCAGGCCGTCGCGATCGCCGTCGCCCTGCAGAGCGCTCCGGCCAGCGGCATCGACATCGACGAGGGGGCTGCCCGAGCCCTGACCACCGTCCGTCAGGTCATGCCCTCCAGGCTTCGTCACCGGATCGACGCCATCGAGTTCACTGGTCCCGCCGCGACCGACCGGGTGGCACCAGCCGTGCTCGAAGCGGTGAGCGCCGCCGTGAGCGAGCAACGGACCCTCACCTTCGGCTACGCCGAGGAAGCCGGGCCACCCCGCCGCGTCGACCCGCATGCCGTCGTCGCGCGGTCGGGCCGCTGGTACCTCGTGGCCTGGGACCTCGGCCGCCAGGACTGGCGGATCTTCCGACTCGACAGGATCGCCCTGAAGTTCGCTCCGGGTGCGCGCTTCGAGCGCCGGTCACTCCCCGCTCCCGACGCCCTCACGTTCGTCGCTGCGCGATTCAAGGGGTCGCACGAGGATCGATGGCCGTGCGTCGGCGAGGTCGTCATGCGGCTTCCCGCGCACGAGGCCGCGACATGGGTCGGCGACGGTCAGGTGGAGGCGCTCAGCGACGACTCGTGCCGGCTCGTGGTGGGGTCCTGGTCGTGGATCGGGCTGCTCGCGACACTCACCCGGTACGACGCCCCGTTCAGCATCGTCGGGCCCGAGCCGCTGCAGGACGCCGCCGACCAGCTGTCCCGCCGACTGCTCGCGGCCGCAGGACCCTCCGAGGGCCAATGAGACGCCCTGACCCCAGCCTCGAGCGGGTCCGACCCCTCACGAGGCCGCGGTCAGCACTCGGCCCCCGGCCACGGCAGGGCTCCGCCCCTCACCGGGCTGCGGTCAGCCGTCAACCCCCAGCCACAGCGGGGCTCCGCCCCTCAGCGCTCGAGCGAGCTCACCCTCCAGCCACAGCGGGGATGATGGAGATCTGGGTGTTCTCCGGCGTCGCGGTGTCGAGGCCCTCGGCGAACCGGACGTCCTCCTCGGCGACGTAGACGTTCACGAACCGACGCAGTGCGCCGGCCTCGTCGACCACCCGGGACTTGATGCCCGGGTAGGAGGCCTCCAGGGAGTCGAGCACCTCGGCGAGCGTGGTGCCCTCGGCGCTGACCTGGGACTCGTCACCGGTGTAGGTGCGCAGGATGGTGGGGATGCGGACTGAGACGGACAAGGCTGCTCCTGTTCAGGCGATGCCGGCGGCGGTGAACGCGGCGTACGTGGGGGCGATGGTGGCGTACGGCCCGACACTGCCGGAGACGGCGTCGAGCGTCTTCAGACCGTGACCGGTGTTGATGACGACGGTCTCCGCGTCGGGGTCGAGCTGACCGGACTCGACCAGCTTGCGCAGCACGCCGACGGTGGTGCCGCCGGCGGTCTCGGTGAAGATGCCCTC
>JBQGDU010000633.1:0-1582 GCA_052039245.1 Aeromicrobium sp.
GGGGGGGTCGTCGCGCCAACGGGTGGACGCGGCGATGGCGACGAGCTGCTCGTCGGCGAGGGTGTCGTCCTGCTCGCTGCGCACCGAGCTCAGCGCCTGCTGCCGCTCGGCCAGGCGCTCGGCGGCGCGGACCTGCTCGACGGACAGCGTGTCGACGTCGGACCGGGCCGGCACGGTCGCCGTCGTGCGCGGGACGGTGCCGCCGTCGCTCTCGTAGCCGACCACGGACCCCTGCGACCACTCGGTGTCCTCCAGAGCGTCGCTCGGGACGACGAGCGGACGGTCGTCCTCGCGCCGGACGTCGGCCACCAGCGCGGTGTCGGCGCCCCGGCTCCACACGACCCGCCGGCCGGAGAGGCCGAGCTCGTCGAGCGTGCGGGACGTGGCGTCGGCGATGACGTCGGGCAGCGCGCTGCTCGTGGTGTGCCGCGACAGGGCGAGGGCGTCGGGCTCGGCGTAGTCGACGACCCACAGGGACGTGCGCCGCGCGAACGCTATCAGGTCCTCGCGGAAGGACGTGACCTGCTGGCGCTGGGCGTCGGTGAGCTCGAGCTCACCGCGCAGCCGGCGTCCACGCGCGAGGTGGGCGAGCTCCACGAGCAGCGAGGGGGCCGGCACCGAGGTGCTCGTGGCCGGTGACGTGCGGGCCAGGTCGAGCACGTGACGCAGGCGTCCGGCCGGCGACACCGCGGCCAGCAGTGCCTCGGGGTCGCGGTAGGTGCCGTCGCTGCCCAGGACGTCGGGGTTGGTGAACGGCCAGGCGACCGACACCGGCACGCGGTCCCGGGTGCCGGAGAGCTTGGGCAGGAAGGTGGTGGCCCGCGCGACGGCCTGGTTCTCGCGCACGCCCTCGGGGTCGGTGGCCAGCACCTGGACGCCGGTCGGGTAGACGCCGTCGGCGCCGGTGACCCCGAGCAGGCCGTAGGGGACGCGCAGGGTGAAGGACGTCGTGCTGCCCGGGGCGAGGTCGCCGAGCTGGGCGATCGCGTCGAGCTCCACGACCCGCACGCCGGTGTAGGCGGTGGAGCTGCGCACGGCCTCGCGCACCTGCGCGCGGGTGGTGAACGGCGACGGGGCGATGACCAGGTAGGCCTGCGCGTCGGTCCAGGTCTCGCTGCCGCGGTTGGTGACGGTGCCCGACATCACGAGCGGCGCGCCCTCGGTCAGCCGGGTCTGGCTCATCGCCGTCAGCCGCACCTGCAGGTCGTCGGGATCGGCCGCAGCGGAGGCGGTGGGAGTCGCGGTGAGGGCCAGCACGGCCGTCGCCAGCACCGCCAGGAGACCCGAGAGTCGACGTCGGGCGGGCGTGGTCACCCGGACATCGTAGAGGGGCCGGCCGCGTACAGTGGTCCCTCGTGTCCCCGACCCTGAGCCCCGAGCAGCGCGCCGCCGTCGAGCGCCACGTCGCCTCCGCCCCGCTGCTCGAGCTGGCCGGACGCTTCGAGGCCGCCGGGCACGAGCTGGCCCTGGTCGGCGGCCCGGTGCGCGACGCGCTCCTCGGACGTCCGGGGGTCGACTGGGACCTCACCACGTCCGCCACCCCCGAGCAGGTCGAGAAGGTCGTCGCCGGCTGGGCCGACGC
>JBQGDU010000634.1:0-3157 GCA_052039245.1 Aeromicrobium sp.
CGGTGTGCACGACTGGCAGGCCGAGCTCGACTTCGGCTTCGCGCTCGTCGACCGCCAGTCCGTCGGCAGCCTCGCCGCCTTCATCGCCGAGCCGCTCCTGAGCACTGGTGGGGTCATCGAGCCCCCGGACGGCTACTTCGCCGCGCTGCGCGAGAAGTGCGACGAGCGCGGCATGCTGCTCATCATCGACGAGGCGCAGACGGGCCTGTGCCGCACCGGCGACTGGTACGCCTTCCAGCGTCATGGCATCGTCCCCGACATCCTGACGCTCTCCAAGACGCTCGGTGCCGGCTTGCCCGTGTCGGCCGTCGTGACCAGCGAGGAGATCGAGGCGACCTGCGCCGATCGTGGATTCATGTTCACCACGACCCACGTGTCCGACCCGCTGGCTGCAGCCGTCGGGCTTACCGTGGTCCGGACGCTGGAGGAGGGAGCCTTCGACGTCACCGCACGCCGGCTCGGCGAGCGGCTGCGTACCGGGTTGCTGGACATGCAGAGCCGGCACGAACGCATCGGCGACGTCCGAGGTCGCGGCCTGCTCCAGGGCATCGAGTTCGTGCTGGATCGTGAGACCAAGGAACCCGCCGACGACTTCGGGTCTCGCGTGACGTCGGTCTGCTTCGACCTGGGTCTGCACCTCAACATCGCCCAGATGCCCGGAGTCAACAGCATCCTGCGGATGGCACCCCCGCTCACGATCAGTGAGGCCGACCTCGACGCGGGTCTGGCGATCCTCGACCAGGCGCTCACCATCGCCATGAAGGACGGCTGACCGGTGTCTCCCGTTCCTGGCTCGGCAGCGGCATGAGTGGTGTGGGCGGCGCTTCCGTGTACGCGAGGGCCGGACTGCCGGTGGTCCTGACGGACGGTGTCCAGGCGGTGCTGAGTCCGCTTGCCCGGCTGCGCCCGGAGATCGCCGCCGTGATCGAGCACGTCGAGACATCGAGCGGTCGAACGGGCCTCGTGGACCGCTCGGACGAGTCGGTCGAGGCGAGGAGAGTGTCAGCGGTGTGTTCGGTGGGGGGAGGGCGACGGATGGATGTCGGACTTGACGGTCAGCATGGGAAAGCGCGAGTGCAGCCGGCCGAGGCCCGGCAGCGCCATGAGCTTTGTCGTCACGAAGATCTCGTAGGCGGCGAGGTCCTTCGTCGCCACCAGCACCTCGAAGTCCGGCGAGCCGAACATTCGTCGCGCTTCGACGACCTCTTCGTGCGCGACGAGCTCGGACTCGAAGCGGCGGGCGATCTCGGGCGACTGCTCCTTGAGGTCGAGGTCGACGAGCACCTCGAACGCCCGACCGATCGCCTCCGGGGCGACGCTCGCGTGGTACCCGGTGATGACGCCATCGGCCTCCAGTCGTCTGACGCGCCGCAGACAGGGCGACGGCGTCAGGCCCACGGCCTCGGCCAGCTCCAGGTTGGACTGCCGCCCGTCTCGGCGAAGCTGGTCGATGATGGCGCGATCGATGGAGTCCACACGTCAATCCTGCCGCTCTTGGATCTAGTGAGGCAATACTCCTCTCGCACTATGCCCGATAGGGGCGAATGTTGTGGGAGACGGCACCTTCGAATGCGGCATGACCGAGATGCTG
Source organism: Aeromicrobium sp. (assembly GCA_052039245.1). Classification (GTDB taxonomy): domain Bacteria; phylum Actinomycetota; class Actinomycetes; order Propionibacteriales; family Nocardioidaceae; genus Aeromicrobium. The sequence continues at coordinate 1,592 of JBQGDU010000634.1, forward strand.
AAGGGCGTCATCGACATCGACGCTGTCCACGCGTCCATTCAGAATCTTGATTTCGCGCTCAACGGCACCGATCCGTCGCGCTCCGGACTCGCCGGCATCAGCCAGGGCGTCCCGCCCGATGCGGCCGCGCCATCTGGCGGTGTCAAACCAGTCCGATCTCCTCACTGAGCGCATTCCCGGACGAGTCGACGAGCATCAATTCCACAAACAGCGTGCGTTGCGCGACCTCCCAACCCGTCTCAGGCCACACTCATTGAAGGACAAGACAGTCATGCGAATCTCAACCGTCAAGGAAGTCAAGACCCAGGAGTTCCGTGTTGGCCTCACGCCTGCGGGTGTGGCCACGCTCATCCGCGACGGCCACGACGTGTTCGTCGAGCGCGACGCCGGCGTGGGCGCTGGTTTCAGCAATGGGGACTACGAGCAGGCTGGTGCCGAGCTCGTCAACCAGGACGAGGCTTGGGTGAGCGCCGAGCTTCTCGTGAAGGTCAAGGAGCCCATTGCGTCCGAGTACGGATACCTACGGTCGGACCTGACGCTTTTCACCTATCTACATCTGGCCGCCGACCGACCGCTGACCGAGGCGCTCCTGACGGCGGAGACCTTCGGAATTGCGTACGAGACCGTCCAGGACCACACCGGGTTGCCACTGTTGACTCCCATGAGCGAGATCGCCGGCCGCCTCGCCGCCCATGCGGCCGCCTCCTACCTGACAGCACCAGAGGGAGGGCCGGGCCGTTTGCTCGGTGGATCTCCCGGCGTCGCGCCGTGCCGTGTCGTCGTGATCGGTGGGGGTGTCGTCGGCACTCAGGCCGCGCTGCTCGCCTTGGGCATGCAGGCTGAGGTCACCATCATCGACACCTCCGGAGTCCGCGTCCGCGAGTTGCAGAGCCTTTTCGGTGGACGGGCCCGCGTCGTGTTCAGCGACCCGTCGGTCCTGGCGCGTGAGCTGTCGTCGGCCGATGTCGTCATCGGGGCCGTGCTCATCCCCGGCAAGGCAGCTCCGAAGGTCATGTCCCGTGCTGATCTGGCTCTCCTGCCGTCCGGATCGCTCCTCATCGATGTGGCCATCGACCAGGGTGGTGCGTTCGAGACGTCGCGTCCGACCACCTACGCCGAGCCGACCTACGAGGTTGACGGAGTCCGGCACTACTGTGTGGCGAACATGCCCGGCGGCGTTCCGCAGACCTCGACCCGCGCACTGACCAATGCCACGCTGCCGTTCCTACGGACTCTGGCGAACAGCGAGCCCGAGGCCGCGGTGGAGGCTGACACGGCACTCATGCTCGGCGTGAACACGAAGGACGGACGGCTCGTCCATGCAGGTGTCGCGGCAGCCTTCCCGGACCTTCCGAGCGTCGATCCGGCCACTGGGTCAACCTCATGAACGAGATGTCCGGGGCCCTGGACTGGGTCGCAGGAACACGCGTCAAGCGGGGGATGGCGGAGATGCTGAAGGGCGGCGTCATCATGGACGTCGTCGACGCCGAGCAGGCCAAGATCGCCGAGGACGCCGGAGCGGTCGCGGTCATGGCGCTCGAGCGCGTCCCCGCCGACATCCGCGCC
>JBQGDU010000635.1:0-2906 GCA_052039245.1 Aeromicrobium sp.
CATGCGCGCGACGACGAAGGCCATGCTCCGCCACTACGTCGACCACCTCGACCTGTCCGGTCAGGTGTTGGAGATCGGCGGCCACCGGCTCGCGAGCTGCCTCATCGAGGAGTTCCCCGAACCCCGGTTCAGCTACCACGACCTCAACATCACGGCCTCGGACATCCCGAACACCATCATCGCCGACATCACCGGGTGCGCCGAGGAGATCGAGGACGACCGGTTCGACCTGATCTTCTCCTCCGACGTCTTCGAGCACATCGACCGTCCGTGGCTCGCTGCCGAGGAGATCGGCCGCATCCTGAAGCCGGGGGGCGTCGTCGTCACCCACACCCTGTTCTCCTGGCGCAACCATCCCTGCCCCATCGACTACTGGCGCTACTCCGCGGAGTGCCTGGAGTTCCTCTTCTCCGACCTGCAGACGCTCGAGAAGGGCTACGACCTGAGCCAGCGCCGCCACGACCAGGCCGGGTTCTGGGAGTCCGGCAACGACTCCGTGCCCATCGATGCCCTGGGCGGCTGGCGCGAGCACTGGTCGGTCTTCCACGTCGGCCGCAAGGGTGACGGTCCGGCAGCGCCGGCGTTCAAGGAGTCCGACCACCCCGAGGCCCGCTGGCTGCGCCTGGACACCCAGGGCACGGTGACCAATCCGAGGTTGCTCGGCGGGCCGCTGCAGGTCCCGGCGGACGACGTCGTCGCCGAGCTGCGTGCGCTGCGCCGCGAGGTGGCCGAGCTGCGTCGCGACGTCGGACGCATCAACCCGGTGAGGGCCGCACGGCGGGCCGCCGGGGCAGCGCGGCGCAGCGTCGGTCTCCTCGGCCGCTGACGAACCTCAGCGCGAGGCGAACAACAGGTCGCGCTGCTGGAAGGCATCGAGCAGGAAGCCGGCGCGCCGCTCTTCGACAGCCGTCACCCCCACCGTGACCACGGGACCGTCGGTGGTCACGTCGTCGACGCTGAGGAAGTCGCTGTACGGCATGCGGGTCGACGCCGAGCTCCCCTCGGCGTAGGCGTCCTGCAACACCGGCGCGGCCCTCTCGGCGTACTCGGCAGAGGCGAAGTGGTAGGCGACGTCCGCCGTCGGGTCGTCGCCCTGCGCCCCCCAACCCACCGCCACTGCGTCGAAGGACTGCTCGGGGAGCTGGTCTCCGAGATCGTCCTCGAGCTGCTTCGCCTGGTCCGGCGTGACGCGACCGTCGAGGGACTCGACGATGGGGTCGCCCCCGGTCTGCACCGGCATGAGCACCGCCGAGGCGACGTCCCTCTCGTCCAGGGCCGCGGCCACGGACGCCAGCCCGGCGTCGTCGGCCAGCGACGTCGCGCCGTCGAGCCACGAGCGCAGCATCGGCGTGGACGGCCCGAAGGCGACGCGCCCCGCTCCCCCGGCGACCCGCACCGGGACGCCGATGCGGCTCGCCGCGGACGGGTCGCCCAGATCCTGCTGCAGGTCCTCGGCGTCGCGATCGGTGACGATGCCCTCCTGCAGCTCCACGAGGTCGTCGGACGGCGTCAGGTCGTCCTCGCCGACCACCGTCGTGAACGACAGCGGCGGCGCACTGGCCTCCACGAACGCACCGACGTCGACCACGGAGAAGCCGAGCAGCTCGGCGAACTCCTCCGGTGACGCCGCCTGCAGGTTGAACGACTCCGGCCACGGCACCACCACCGGCGAGGAGTCCCCGGCGGGCGCCGGACGTCCGGACAGCGCGAGCACCCACGGCGTCACCTCCTCGCGGGAGGCCGACCCGGGCACCTGCAGTCCGGCGGCCTCGCTCGCCTGCCGCAGGTCCGCCGTCCGCACCTGGAGGCCCTCCTCGTCGATGGCCGGCACCTCCGCGAGCGCACCCAGCACCGAGTACTCGTCGGCGAGCGGCGTGACGCCCGACGACGGGTCGGTCTCGGGGCCGTCGTCGGAGCCGGAGCAAGCCGTCAGGGTCAGGAGCGCGAGCACGCTCCCCATGAGGAGTCCTCGTCCCATGTCTGCTCCTGGGCGGTCAGTCGCGGGCGGTCAGCACGACCGGGTCACCGTCGGTGACGGCGATGGTGTGCTCGGAGTGCGCGCCGCGGGACCCGTCGGCACTGCGGATGGTCCACCCGTCGTCGTCCATCACGATCTCGTCGGTGGTCTGCAGGAACCACGGCTCGATCGCGATGACCAGGCCGGGCTTGAGCTTCAGACCTCGTCCGGGTCGACCGTCGTTGGGGATGTGCGGGTCGCCGTGCATCGTGCGGCCGACGCCGTGACCACCGAACTGGGTGTTGATGCTGAGCCCGTGGCCGCGCGCGACGCCACCGATGGCGGCACCGATGTCGCCGATCGACGCGCCGGGGCGGGCCACCGCGATGGCCGCGTCCAGCGCCTCGCGGGTGGCGTCGATGAGCCGCAGGTCCTCATCACGCGCTGTGCCCACGACGACGGAGACGGCGGAGTCAGCCACCCAGCCCTCGACGTTGACGGCGAAGTCGAAGCTGACGAGATCCCCGTCGCGCAGTGCGTAGTCGTGCGGCAGGCCGTGCAGCACGGCGTCGTTGACGGACGTGCACAGCACCTTGCCGAACGGTCCACGGCCGAAGGACGGCGCGTAGTCGATGTAGCAGGACTCCGCGCCCCGCTCGGTGATCATCCGGTGTGCGAGGGCGTCGAGATCCATCAGGTTGACACCGACGTCGGCCGCTTCGGTGAGCGCGGTGAGCACCTCGCCCACGAAACGGCCCGCAGGTCGCATCTGCTCGATCTGTGCAGGGGTCCGGAGCTCGATCGCCATGAGGGTCAGCCTACGAGGCGTCCTTGCGCATCCGAGCATCGAGCCGGAGGCTGACCGCGGCCGCGACGATGCCGAGGAGCCCGAGGAGCGCGAGCGGCACCGACCCGAACAGCACGTCGTCGCCGGAGCCGATGACCGACG
>JBQGDU010000636.1:0-2714 GCA_052039245.1 Aeromicrobium sp.
TGGTTGCTGGTAGTCACTCGACTCTGCTCCGACCACCGTACTCCGTGGTCGTCAACTTCTGCCACACGCGTCCGCCCTGTACCGCTGAGGGAGCAGGATCAGGTCCGACAGCGTGGGCAGGATCGCCGGTTCTCCGCCTCGATCCGGTCCAGCTCGACCTGGACGTCGTCGAGGAACAGGTCCACCTCGTCCATGTCGTAGCCCTCGCGGAAGCGCACGGGAGTGAACCGTTTGGCCTGCACGGTCTCCGACGTGAGCCGGGTCGAGGAGGTGCCGGCATCGGACGTCTCGCAGCGACTACAGCCCCTGCCGCGATCACGTGCGGATCGCTCGAGCTCGGCCTGGACGTCGTCGAGCAGCTGGTCGACCTCGGCCATGTCGTATCCCGCGCGGATGCGCACCGGGGTGAAGCGCCGGAGCCGGACCGCCTCGGAGGTGAGCCGACGGCGCTGACCGGGCGCGGCGGTCATCGGAACACGACTCCGACGAGGATGAACAGCAGGTACACCCCGAACATCAGGATCATCGGCGAGAGATCGAGCATGGCCCCACCGAGACGGATCGGGGGCACGACCCCGCGCACGGCGCGCAGCGGAGGATCGGTGACGGTGTAGATCCCCTCGCACAACACGGCCACGAAGCCTGCAGGGCGCCAGGTGCGGGCGAGCATCTGGACCCAGTCGAGGATGATGCGCGAGAGCAGGACGAAGATGAAGATCCAGAGTACGAACTGGATGAACCCGCCGACTGCGGCCAACGCTTCTTACCTCAGCTCTGGTTGTAGAAACCGCCAGCGGCGATGCGCTGCTTGTCCTCGTCGGTGACGTCGATGTTCTCCGGCGACAGCAGGAAGACCTTCGAGGTCACGCGGTTGATCGTACCGTGGACGGCAAAGACCAGGCCGGCCGCGAAGTCGACCAGCCGCTTGGCGTCGTCGTCGTCGATCTCGGAGAGATTCATGATGACCGGGACACCGGACCGGTAGTGCTCACCGACCGACCGTGCGTCGTTGTAGGTCCTCGGCGTGACGGTCTCGATGCGCGCGAGGACGGAGGACTGCTCCACCCGGGGCTGCTCCATCGGCGGCTGGGGCTTGCGTGCGGGTCGCTCGGCGGAGACCGGCGCCGGACGGCGGTCCTCGATGCTCGCGACCGTTGCGGGCGTCGAGGGCGTGGGCCGCTCGGCTCGCTGGCTGCGGCGCGCACGATCGCGCTGGGCGGGCTCGGGAGCAGGGTCGTCGTCCCACTCATCGAAGTCGGCCTGCTCGACGAGGCCGAGGTACTCGCCAACTTTTCGCATTGCGCCAGCCATGAGATCTCCGTACGTCTGGTCCCGACGCTCGCCCGCGCCGCGTGAATGACACTCGTGAGATTACCCGAGATCCGGCCGTTCACCGAGGACGGCGCGCCCGATTCGTAGGTGTGTCGCGCCGGCGCCGATCGCGGCCTCGAAGTCCTCGCTCATGCCGGCGGAGATCGTCGTCGCGCCGGGGTGCGAAGCACGGACCGACGCCGACAGGTCCGCCAGCTGCTCGAAGACCGGCGCCGGCGCCGCTCCGAGCGGCGCGACGGTCATGAGGCCGTCCAGGCGCAGCCCGGGCAGCTCGGCGACCACGTCGGCCAGGGAGACGACGTCGTCGGGGCGCGCTCCCGCACGCCCGGCGTCCGATCCGTCGAAGTCCACCTGCACGAGACATCCGACCTCCCGCCCCGCCGCCTCAGCACCACGCGAGAGGGAGCGGGCGAGCTTGGTCCGGTCGACGCTCTGCACGACGTCCGCGTAGCGGGTGACGGCGCCGGCCTTGTTGGTCTGCACGCTCCCGACGAAGTGCCACCGCAGCACCGCCTCCACCTCCGCGGCCTTGTCGCCGGCCTCCGGATGGCGATTCTCGCCGACGTCGGTGACGCCCAGCTCGGCCAGCAGGGCGACGTCGGAGGCGGGGTAGGTCTTGGTGACGACGACGAGTGTGATCTCCGAGGGGTCCCGGCCTGCGTCCCGGCACGCCGCGTCGATCCGCTCACGCACGCCTGCGAGATTGGCCGCCAGCTCGTCGCGGCGTCCGCCGGGCTCGCTCATCGCAGCACCACCACTCCCCCGAATCGTCCGGACTCCACTCCCTGACGGCGGTAGGAGAAGAACGTCTCGTCCTCGATCGTGCAGACACCGTCGCCCAGGTCCGTGACCTCGACGTCGGCGGCGCGCAGCTGGTCGACGACACCGGCACCGACGTCCACGGCGGGTGTCCCCCACGACGTCGTGCTCCGGGTGCCGGGCACTGCGCCGTCGACGGCGTCGGCCATGGCCTCCGGCAGCTCGTAGCAGGCACCACAGGCGCGGGGGCCCACCCATGCACGCAGCGACGACGCCCCCCGCCGGCGCAGCTCGGCCGCGGCCGCCGGCACGACACCGGCGACCAGCCCGGCCCGACCGGCGTGGACGGCGCCCACGACACCGGCGTCGGGGTCGGCGAGCAGCACCGGGACGCAGTCGGCCACCCGGACGAGCAGCGCGAGACCACGACGACCGGTCACGACCGCGTCGCAGACCGGCACGGTGCCCGAGCCGTCCGCGCGCAGACGATCCACGTGCAGGACGTCCGCACCGTGCACCTGAGACATCGACCCGAGACCGTCCACACCGAGCGCGGACGCGACTCTGGCGTGGTTGGCGACGACGTTGTCCATCGTGTCACCGCCGGCGCTGCCCAGGTTCAG
>JBQGDU010000637.1:0-4589 GCA_052039245.1 Aeromicrobium sp.
CTGCGGCACCGAGACGTCCAGCATCTCGTCGGTCTCGACGTACCAGTCCGACGCGAACACCGCGTCGAGGGCAGCCACCACCGGCCCCTCGAGCCGGACCATGAGCTCCACCCACTCCCGCCCGAGCCGATGGTTCTTGGGCTTGTTGTAGCCGGGCTCGGTGAGGTTCTGCGAGCCGGTGAACGCGACGAGGTCGTCGACGACGAGCAGCTTGCGGTGAGTGCGTAGGTCGGGTCGACGGAAACGTCCGCGCAGGGGCTGGATGGGCAGCATGACGCGGTAGTCGATCGGGCCGGCGTCGAGCCTGGCCAGCAGGTCACGGAAGCCGGGGATCCCGCGCGACCCGAGATGGTCGAACAGCATCCGCACGGCGACCCCACGGTCCGCGGCCGCCTCGAGCGCGTCGAACAGCGGACCGGTCACGTCGTCGAGAGCGGTGATGTAGAACTCCACGTGCACGAACTCGCGGGCCTCCCGCACGGCCTCGACCATCGCGTCGATGGACTCCCCGTACCCCTCGATGAGCTCCACCGAGCAGCCCGGTTGTGCAGGGAGCCCGCTGAGTCGGTGGTTGAGCTGGACGACGGTCCGCAGGAACGGTGTCGTGTCCACCGCCTCGACGTCGGTGAGGCTGCCGGCGTGGTGGGCCACCTCCTCGAACGCCGCGCGCTGACGGCGGTGCCGTTCCCGGCCGAGACGGGTGTAGCCGAACATCGCGAATGCGATGAACCCGAGGAACGGCGTCAGGAGGATGGCCAGCAGCCAGGCCATGCCCGATGAGGGGCGGCGGTTGGCGGGGATGACGCCGAGCGCCACCACCTTCAGGACGAACGCCAGGACGGCCCACACCGATCCCACGAGGAGGACGAGGGCTGCCAAGTCGAGGTCGATCTGCTCGAGCACCTGCCCAGTCTGCCGCCTCGACCGGGTCGGCTGCCGGCGCGTCAGCGCCGGGGCGACCGGAGGGAGGCTCGTGCGGTGGCTCAGGCGCCGCTGCCGGTGGAGTGGTCGGCGGGGAGGTATCGCGCACGCCGGGCAGCGCGGCGCAGGGTCGCGAGGATGGCCGGGCCGAGCACCACGATGGCCACGGTGTTGGTGATCGCCCTGCCGGTGTCCCAGCCCGCGGTCGACGTCAGCAACGTGTAGATCGCGAAGGAGTGCAGGTTCTCCAGCACCGGCGCCCCGGGGACGTAGTTGATCGACGACGACTCCGTGCCCGGCACCTCGATGCCGAGGGTGAACGGCCACGACCACATGTTCATGAGGGCGCCGAACGCGTACGCGGCGACGATCCCGTACAGCGCGAGCATCGCGATCTCCCACCGGCCGACGATGCTCCACCGCCCGATCCGCCGCGGCAGGAACCCGGCCAGCATCCCGATCCAGGCCGAGCACATCATCTGGAACGGCAGCCAGGGCCCGACACCCCCGGTCAGCAGCGCCGACGCGAACAACGACGTGCAGCCGAGCACGAATCCGAAGCCCGGACCGAAGACCCGGCCGGCCAGGATCAGCAGGAAGAAGACCATCTCGATGCCCGCCGTGCCGGCACCGAGGGTGCGCATCGCCGCGTTGATCGCCGTGAGCACGCCGAGCATCGCCAGCGCCTTGGAGTCCATCCCGCCCTCGGTCAGCTCGGCGACCACGACGACGATGACGACGGGCATGAGGGCCAGGAAGATGAACGGCGGGTCGACGCGCTGCTGTCCGGCCGCCGGCTCCAGCACGAGCGGCCACAGGAACATCAGCAGCCCGACGGCACTGGCCAGCGCGAGGACGACGGCGGAGCGCGGTCCCATGCGCACCGCGGTGGAGGTCGTGCTCATCGCAGCGCCTCCTCGACCTGCTCGACGGTGAGCCACTGCTCCCCGAGCACCTTCCAGACCTGCGGGGCGAACGCCGGCGACTCCGGGAGGACCCGCTCGGGCCGACCCTGGGAGACGATCTCGCCCTGCGCCATCACGAGCACGGAGTCCGCGACGTGCGCCACGAACTCGACGTCGTGCGTCGCGAGCAGGACGGCGTGACCGGCGTCGGCGAGGTCGCGCAGGATGCGCCGGAGCTCGGCCTTGGCGGTGTAGTCGAGCCCACGGGTCGGCTCGTCGAGGGCGATGACCCGGGGCCGGGCGGTGAGCACGATCGCCAGCACCAGCGAGAGCCGTTGACCCTCGGAGAGGTCGCGCGGGTGCCGTGCGGCGTCGACCCCCGGGGCGAGACGATCGAGCAGGCGGCGGCAGGCCCCCGGCTCCACACCGGCCTGGGAGTCCGCCGCCTCGCACTCCATCGCGACGGTCTCCAGGTACAGCAGGTCTGTGGCGGTCTGCGGCACGAGCCCGACGAGCGCCCGCGCCCGTGCAGGTTTCACGGCGGACGGGTCCTCCCCCATGACGTCGACCGTGCCCGACCGTCGTCGGCCGGCCCCCTGCAGGGCCCACAGCAGCGACGACTTGCCTGCCCCGTTGCGCCCCATGAGGGTCATGACCTCGCCGCGCCGCAGGTGCACCGACACCTCGCGGACGGCCACCAGGTCGCCGTGGGCGACGGTGACGTCGGTCGCGGTCAGCACGACGTCGCCCCGACCGTTCCCGTCGGCGGCCTCCGCGACGTCGTCACCGGTGGGACGCGAGGAGCGGGAGGACTCGAGTCGGGCGCGCAGCTCTTCTCGACGCCGTCGCGCCGCCCGGACGGACAGCGGCAGCGGGCTCCAGCCGGCCAGCCGGCCCAGCTCGATCACCGGCGGTGCGACGCTGGACGTCCGCAGCAGATCGGCGGGATCGCCGCAGCGGACCCGGGTGTCCTCCACCAGCACGAGCCGATCCGCGAACGGGATCACCCGCTCCATGCGGTGCTCGGCGAGCACGACCGTGAGGCCGAGGTCGTCGACGAGCCGGGCGAGGGTGGCGAGGACGTCCTCCGCCGCCGTGGGGTCCAGGGCCGACGTCGGCTCGTCCAGCACCAGCACCCTGGGGTGCATGGTGAGCACGGCACCGATGGCGACCCGCTGCTGCTGACCGCCGGACAGCATCCGCAGGGGCCGGGAGCGCAGGTCCTCGATGCCGAGCAGGTCGAGCGTCTCCTCGACCCGGCGACGCATGGTGGCGGGATCGACGCCGAGCTGCTCCATCCCGTACGCCAGCTCCTCCTCGACGGTGTCCGTGACGAACCCGGCCTGCGGGTCCTGCGTCACGTGCCCGACGAGGTGGGCGAGCTCGCGCGGCGGCACGTCGACGACGGAGGTCCCGTCGACGATCACGTCACCGGACAGCACCCCACCGCTGAAGCGCGGCACGAGGCTGTTCAGCATCCGCAGCAGGGTGCTCTTGCCGGTGCCGGTGCGCCCGGCCACCAGGACCAGCTCCCCCTCGTCGAGCGAGAGGTCGACCCCGGTCAGGACGGGGGCCGCATCCGCGTCGTAGCGGAAGGTCACGTCACGCAGCTCGATCATGACGCCTCCCGTCGTGCTGCGGGTCCGGCGCCGACGGCGTCTCGAGATGGGGCGCGGGAGTGAGGATCGCCGGCAGCAGCCCGATGAGCACGATGCCGAGGGCGGCGAGCGTCAGTGCGGGCACCGTGTCGACCGGAGGGAAGGCCACCAGGGGCTGCCAGGTGGACAGCTGGAAGGCGAGCACCGCCGGCACGATGCCACACAGCGCGGTGAACACCTCGGCCGGCCGCCAGCGGTCGGGTCGGTAGCGCACGCGCTGCACCCGTCGACCGGCGCTGACGAGCCCGGCCACCGAGAGCAGGACCCCGACGACCAGCATGGGCGCGGCCAGGATCCGTGGGGCGGTGGCGTCGAGGAAGGCGTAGACGCCGACAGCGAGCCCCACCAGTCCGGCGAGCATGCACAGGCCGGTGACCGCTCTCTCCCGGGCGGTCGCGGCGCCGCTGCGCCCGTACCCGCGCGAGTCCATCCCTGCGGCCAGGATCATGGAGCGCTCGAGGGCGTCCTCCAGCACCGGCACCACGACACGTCGCAACGCACCCACTCCACGGCCGGCGTCACCCCGCAGCCGTCGTGCCCGATGGACGCGCTGCACGCTCTCGGCCAGCTGGGGGAAGACCGAGAGCGCGACCACCACGGCCGTCCCGACCTCGTACAGCGCCGGTGGCATGGAGGCGAGGAGCCGCTTGGGGTTGGCGAGTGCGTTGGCCGCGCCGACGCAGATGACGATGGCGGCCAGACGCATCCCGTCGTAGAGCCCGGAGACGACCGACTCCGCCGTCACCGTTCCGAGGAGCCGGATGCCGCGTGCGACGTCGGGCAGCGGGATCTCCGGCAGCACGAACAGCACCGTCGTACCGTCACCGCCGCCGAAGATGATCCGGAAGACGACCCGGACGACCACGATGAACAACCCGAACCACAGGTAGAGCCGGAAGCTCAGTGCCCACGGCGCCTCGGTGCGTCGGCTCACGACGACGATCGAGGCCACCAGCACCACGAGCAGCAGCATCCACGGGTTCATGACGGCACTCGCCACGGCGGCGAGCCCGAGGGCCCACAGCCACCAGGCCAGTGGGTGCAGGTTGCGCGGCAACGGGGCCCGGGGGGGCCCCCCCGGGGGGGGGGGGGGCGCCCCCCCGGG
>JBQGDU010000638.1:0-8155 GCA_052039245.1 Aeromicrobium sp.
CAGTGACGTCCACGTGGCGTGGATGCGGGCGTCGCCGTTCTGCCTCGTGGCGACGTCCGCCGCCGACGGCACGTGCGACGTCTCTCCCAAGGGGGATCCGGCCGGCTCCCTCGTCCACGTCGTCGACGAGCGGACCATCGCCCTCGCGGAGCGACCCGGCAACCGACGGGCCGACGGCTTCCTGAACCTGCTGAGCAATCCGCACGTCGGGCTGCTGTTCGTCGTACCCGGCCGCGGCGACACGCTCCGGGTCAACGGGACGGCGCGGCTGCTGGAGGACGCTCCCTACGCCGACGCCCTCGTGGTGCGGGGCCACCACCCCGTCGTGATCTGCGAGGTGACCGTGGAGCAGACGTTCTTCCACTGCTCCAAGGCCTTCCTGCGGTCCGGGCTGTGGGACGCCGACGGCTGGCAGCCCGACGCGGTCCCGTCGCGAGCGCGCATCGCCCACGCACTGGAGCGCGCGCACGAGCCGTTCGAGCAGGTGCAGGAGTACTACGAGGGCCGCGACTACGCAGCCGGTCTCTACTGACGCCTCGGCGACCGCCCTCAGCGATCTCGGAGGGCGGCGCCCTTGGCGCGGGCGAGGTCGGCGAGGTCGGCCTGGAACTGCTGCATCCGCTCGGTCAGCGGAGCGTCGCCGGCAGCGAGGATGCGCACGGCCAGGAGTCCGGCGTTGCGCGCGCCGCCGATGGAGACGGTGGCGACGGGAACGCCCGCGGGCATCTGGACGATGGACAGCAGCGAGTCCATGCCGTCGAGGTGCTTCAGCGGCACGGGGACGCCGATGACCGGCAGTGGCGTGACGGCGGCGAGCATGCCGGGCAGATGAGCCGCTCCCCCTGCGCCGGCGATGATGACCTCCAGGCCACGTTCGTGGGCGTCGCGGCCGTAGGCGAGCATCTCATCGGGCATGCGATGGGCCGAGACGACGTCGGCCTCGTACCCGATGCCGAACTCGTGCACGGCACTGGCGGCCGCCTCCATCGTCGGCCAGTCCGAGTCCGATCCCATGACGATGCCGACCCTGACCTGCGCGCTCATGCCGCGATCCTATCCACCGCCGACCGCCGACCGCTCGGGAAGTCGACGGGGTGGGTTCAGCCGTCCTGCAGCAGGTCCGCAGCGCGCCGGGCTCGTGCGAGCACGTCGTCCAGATCAGCACCGACGACGGTGACGTGCCCGACCTTGCGGCCGGGCTTGACGCCCTTGCCGTAGAGATGGATTTTCGCGTCTGGTACCGCGTCGAGCACGACGCCGACCTGCGCCTCGAGGTCCTGCACCGCCCCGCCGAGGACGTTCACCATGACCGACCAGTCCTCGAGCGGGGTGGAGGGACCGAGCGGGAGGTCGAGCACCGCCCGCAGGTGGTTCTCGAACTGGCTCGTGACGGCGCCGTCGATGCTCCAGTGCCCGGTGTTGTGGGGTCGCATGGCCAGCTCGTTGACGAGGACCCGGCCGTCGGTGGTCTCGTACAGCTCCACTGCCAGCATGCCCGTGACGTCGAGCTGCTCCGCGACGGTCCGAGCGATGCCACGGGCCTCGTCCTCGAGCCTCGGGTCGAGGTCCGGTGCCGGGGCGATCACCTCCTTGCAGACGCCGTCCGCCTGGCGCGACTGCACGACGGGATAGACCTCGATCTCACCGGACGGCCGGCGAGCAGCCTGGGCACACAGCTCCCGACGGAAGTCGACGAGCTCCTCGGCGAGGATCTCCTGGCCCGATGCGAGCACCTCGCGGGCCTGAGCGGCATCGTGCACGAACCAGACGCCCTTGCCGTCGTAGCCGCCGCGCGTGGTCTTGAGCACCGCGGGGTAACCGAAGTCCTCGAGCTCCTCCAGCGCCACCTCGAGGTCGGTGGACAGGAGCTCGAACAGCGGACACGGCACACCGAGGACGCTGAGACGCACACGCATCTCGCCCTTGTCCTGGGCGTACAGCAGGGCGTGCGGGCCCGGCCGCGGGGCGTGTCCCTCGGCCTCGAGGGTGCGCAGGTGCTCCGGCGGGACGTGCTCGTGGTCGAAGGTCACGACGGGCACGTCGCCGGCCACGGCGCGCAGGTCGTCCAGGCTCGTGTGGTCGCCGACCCTCTGGTCCACGACCACCTGGGCCGCGGAGACGTCGGGAGCCTCGGCGAGGAGCCGGATCCGGACCCCGAGTCCGATCGCGGCCTGCTGCATCATGCGGGCGAGCTGTCCACCGCCGACGACGGCGAGATGAGGTGCGAGCACGGGCCCAGCCTAGGAGGTGTGCGGCGCCGGGCCGCGCGCACGGGGCCGGAACCCGCGTCGCTTGCTCACCGTGATCGGTGAGACGTTGCCGAACCCGCGCAGGGGCCGGGCCGGCAACGACCGCATCTCGAACTCGCCCTCGCCCAGACCGGCCGCGGTGGCGTCGTCGATGAGGACGCGGTTGCTCCGCGCCACGTGCGACAACCGGGCGGCGAGATTGACCGGCGGGCCGAAGACGTCGCCGAGCCGACTCACCACCGACCCGGTCGCGAGCGCCACTCGGACGTCAGGGAGGTTGTCGCGCGAGCCGATGTGCTGCACCACCTCCAGCGCCGTGCGGACACCGGCTGCCGAGTCGGTGTTGACGAACAGCACGGCGTCACCGAGCGCCTTGATGACGCGACCTCCGTGGGATGCCACGACGTCGGTGCACCGGTTCTCGAAGTCCTCCACGAGCGCACCGAGGCTCGCCTGGTCGAGCGCGTTGGACATCGCCGTGAACCGGGAGAGGTCCGCGAACCCCACGGTCATCGTGGTGGAGAGCAGCTCGGCATCGACCGCGCCCAACGCCTCCAGACGGGCGGCAGCGGCAGCGAGGTGGCGACGCCACGCGTACATCAGCAACGACTCGAAGTCGGGTCCCACGCGCCGCGCCACCTCGACCGCAGCCACCAGACGACTGTCGGCACGGCCCCGGGCGACGTCCTCCTCGACCTGGTCGACGATCGTGGCGACCTGCCAGTCCGCGAGCTTCGCCATCGTCTGGCCGAGCGCCCGCGTGAGCCGGAAGACCGTCGACTCCTCGAGCAGTCCCTCGTCCAAGGTCTCGGCCACGAGCCCGACGGCCTCGACGTCGCGCTCGCCGTAGGCGGGCGCGTCACCGGCGTCGGGGAATCCCAGGGCGCGCCAGAGCCGCTCGCCCTGCTCCGCCGAGAGGCCTCCACGTTCGGTGACCTCGGCCCCGCTGAGCTTCTGGTCCTCGCCCAGGATCAGGCGTGCCAACTCCTCCCTCAGCTCGGACCGATCCATCTCAGAGCTGTTCGTCACTGGACCGGTGGGACTCGTAGACGAGCGTGCTGACGGTGCGGTGGAAGTCCTCGATCCGAGGGATGTCGCGCAGCAGGAGGCCCTGCTCCTCCGACGCGGTGTGCACGACGAGGGTCCCGCACCCGAGGATGCGGTCGTTGAGGTTCTTCTCGAAGGAGACGTCGTTGACGCGGCTCAACGGGATCACCCGACCCTCCCTCGTGAGGATGCCCTTCTGCTCCACGATCCGCTTGTCCGTGAGGGTGTACGTCCACAGCAGCCACCGGACGAACGGCACGACAGCGAACCACACCGCGACGACGACGGCGACCGCCACGACTCCCCAGCGGACCCAGCCCTCGCCGGCCCCACCGGCCTGCGCCGCGAGGAAACCGCCGAGGAAGCTGACGACGAGCAGCACGAGCAGCGGCACCAGCAGCACCTTGACGTGCGTGCGGGTGGTCTCGACGACGGACTCTCCCGTCATCAGCAGCTTGCGTGACAACGCCATGGGACGATCTTGTCACGCCCGGCTCGCACGCGGCCTCGATCCCACCTCTTCGAGGGCGCAGCCCCGGCCGGTGGCTATTGCCCTGCCGGCCGCACGTGCGTGACGTCACCGGCACTCAGCGGCTGACCGTCCACGACGAGCCGCCCGTCCTCGTCGATGTCGGTGGCGGTGCCGCGCAGGACGGCCCCGTCGGGAAGCTCGACCTTCACGGCCGAGCCGACGGTGACGCAACGGCGTCGATAGGAGTCGCGGATGCCCACCGCCGGGTCTCCGCCGGAGGCCGCCCACGCACGGTAGAGCGCCTCCAGGTTCCTCAGCAGCATCCGCAGGACGACGGTGCGATCGGTCTGCTGTGCGCCCTCGATGAGCAGCGACGTGGCGGTCGGCACCGGGAGCTCGTCGACAGTGAGGCTGACGTTGAGGCCCATGCCGACGACGGCCGCAGGTCCGTCCGAGGTCTCGACCCGCTCGAGCAGGATGCCGCAGAGCTTCCGTCCGCCGACGAGGACGTCGTTGGGCCACTTGAGCTCGGTCTCCACCCCGGCCTCGCGTGCCGTCGCGTCGACGGCGAGGCCGGCGAGCAGCGACAGCCACACCCACCGCCGCATCGCCAGGTCCGGCGGGGGACGCAGCAGCACCGAGACGATGACGCCGGCGCGCTCGGGGATGGTGAAGGAGCGGTCCAGACGTCCGCGACCAGCGGTCTGCGCGTCCGCGACGAGCACGAGGCCGTGCGGTGCACCGGCACGCGCCCGTTCGGCCACGTCGGTGTTGGTGGAGGCGGTCTCGGAGGTCACCTCGACGTCCGACCACAGCCCGCCGCGACGCACGAGCACCGAGCGCAGGGTGGTGACGTCGGTGGGCGGCCGGTCGAGGTGGGAGAACCTGCCCGAAGCGCTCATGGGACAAGCCTCACACATCGTCCGGGACCAGCCATCGCTACTCTGACCCGGGGCGCGGACGACGCCGCCGACCCCCGACCTCCATCCACGACACTGCGAGGGCACCCGTGAGCGAAGCAGAGATCGAAGAACACCCGGAGCTGCACACGACGGCGGGCCGGCTCGCCGACTTCCAGCGACGGCACCGCGAGGCGACCGTCGAGGTGGCCGAGCGCGCCGCGGAGAAGCAGCACGCCAAGGGGCGTCAGAGTGCTCGCGAGCGGATCGACAAGCTCTTCGACGAGGGCTCGTTCGTCGAGCTGGACGCGCTCGCCCGGCACCGCTCGACGGCGTTCGGACTGCAGGAGAACCGCCCACTCGGCGACGGCGTCATCACCGGGTACGGCACGATCGACGGTCGGCAGGTGTGCGTCTTCGCTCAGGACGTCTCGATCTTCGGCGGCAGCCTCGGCGAGGTGTACGGCGAGAAGATCACCAAGGTCATGGACCTGGCGATCAAGTCCGGCTGCCCGATCATCGGCATCAACGAGGGCGCCGGCGCCCGCATCCAGGAGGGCGTCGTCTCGCTCGGCCTGTACGGCGAGATCTTCCGACGCAACGTGCACGCCTCGGGCGTCATCCCGCAGATCAGCCTGATCATGGGTTCCTGCGCCGGTGGTCACGTCTACTCCCCCGCCGTCACCGACTTCACCGTCATGGTCGACCAGACCTCCAACACGTTCATCACCGGGCCGGACATCATCAAGACGGTCACCGGCGAGGACGTCACGATGGAGGAGCTGGGTGGGGCCCGCACCCACAACACGCGCTCCGGCAACGCGCACTACATGGGAAGCGACGAGGACGACGCGCTCGAGTACGTCAAGGCGCTGCTGTCCTTCCTCCCGCAGAACAACATGGAGGAACCGGAGCCCCTCGAGGAGGATGTCGACCTGGAGCCGAGCGAGACCGACCTCGCCCTCGACACGCTCATCCCGGACTCGGCCAACCAGCCGTACGACATCCGCACCGTCATCGAGGCCACCCTCGACGACCAGGACTTCCTGGAGGTCCAGCCGCTCTTCGCGCCGAACCTGGTCATCGGCTTCGGGCGGGTCGAGGGGCGCAGCGTCGGCGTCGTCGGCAACCAGCCGATGCAGCTCGCCGGCTGCCTGGACATCGACGCCTCCGAGAAGGCCGCCCGGTTCGTGCGCACGTGCGACGCCTTCAACATCCCGGTGCTGACGTTCGTGGACGTCCCGGGCTTCCTACCCGGCACCGAGCAGGAGTGGAACGGCATCATCCGCCGCGGCGCCAAGCTGATCTACGCCTACGCCGAGGCCACCGTCCCCCTCGTCACCGTCATCACCCGCAAGGCGTACGGCGGCGCGTACGACGTGATGGGCTCCAAGCACCTGGGCGCCGACGTCAACATCGCGTGGCCCTCGGCGCAGATCGCCGTCGTCGGAGCCTCCGGTGCGGTCAACATCCTGTACCGCAGGGAGATCGCCGGCGCCGACGACCCGGAGGCGCGTCGCGCCGAGCTCATGACCGAGTACGAGGACACCCTGTGCAACCCGTACGTCGCGGCCGAGCGCGGCTACGTCGACGCGGTCATCGAGCCGAGCCGGACCAGGGCCGAGGTGGTCAAGGCACTGCGCCTGCTGCGCACCAAGCGCGAGACGCTGCCGCCCAAGAAGCACGGGAACATCCCCCTCTGATGAGCGAGGACGAAGCCGTCGAGACCCAGGAGCCCGGCACGCCGCTGCTCCGGGTCGTGAAGGGCGACCCGACCCCGGAGGAGCTGGCCGCCCTGGTGGCGGTCGTGGCGGCACGCAACGCCGCCGCGGCTGCGGCGCGCTCGAGCCGACCTCGCCCCCGCAGCGAGTGGGGCCACCCCTCCCGGGCCCACCGCCGGCCGCACCGGTTCGGCCCGGACACCTGGCGACGGTCCGCCTGGGGCTGAGCCGTGGCCTCAGCCCGGGGCGAGCAGTCGTCGCAGATCCCTCACGGCCGGCTCCTCCTCGACATCGCGACGGCGCAGCACGACCTCCCGCTCCTCGAGCACCACCGCGACGCCGGGTGGGACGAACCACGAGTAGGCGCTGACCGGCACCACGGCTCGGACGGTGGAGGCGGCCGCCTGCAACGGTTCGCGCCGCCCACGCACGTCCTCCACGCGCAGCACCCCGTCCTCGAGTCGCATGCGCACGGCGCGCACCGGTTCCTGGAGCACGGACCCGCCGATGCCCTCCAGGGGGATGACCACGAGACGCCGTGACCGGACCCGCAGGACGACCACGACCACGACGATCACGACGAGCGCCGCCCCCAGGGACACCACCGCCCCGACGAGTCCCTGCCGCACCAGCAGGACGGCGGGGACCGCCAAGGGGATCGCCCGTCCGACCCGGTAGCCGGCGCCCGGTCCCTCCAGCCGGCCCCCGACCTGCGCACCCGTCCGCTGCACCAGGTCGATCTCGGTGGCGACGCGACCCAGCTCGCGCACGACGGCCGTCTGGGCGAGGGACAGGTCACCCAGGAAGATCCAGAGGTAGACGGCGAGAAGCACGGCACCACAGACGACACCCGTCCAGGCCAGGCCGCTCACGGGGCCGTCGGCGAGCGGGCCGAGCACCAGGACCAGTCCCAGCAGTCCGGGCACCATCACCACGAGGCTCGGCACCAGGATCCTGAGTCGCAGCTGCTGGGCCTGCGTCTCCCGGCCGAGACGATCGATGACCTGGTCGGCGTCGGGGAGATGCTGGGCGTCCCGGACCGTGACGGTCCGTGGATCGAGCACCCCGACGGGGAGCCGGCGCGTGCGGGGGTCGCGCGGTGCGGCGCGCGCGGCGGAGAGGACGATGCGCAGCGCGCGGCTGCGCCGGACGTACCGGACCGCCGCGACGGACGTCCCGGTCCCGGCGACCACGAGGACGGCGACGAACGGGACGGTCGGCCCGAGGCCGGAGCCCTCCAGCACACCCGCCCCGACGCCGGCCCCGACGAACGCGGCTCCGGCCGCCACGGCGTGGCGGACGGCGACGTGACCGGGCACGACCTTGGCCACGGCCCACCAGAGCAGCCCGACCCAGACGACGAGACTCAGCCGGGCCGCCGCAGCGACGTCACCCTCTCCGGCCCCGAGACCCACGACGAACAGCCCGCTCATCCACCCGAGCAGGGGGAGACAACGGCGCACGGACCACTTCTCGCGATCCGCGTCGGTCCGCAGACGTGCAGCGCGACCGTACAGCTCTCCCCTGGTGGCGGAGGCGGAGACCAGCTCGTCCACCACGTCTTCGGCGCGTCGTCGGCTCGGGCAGCGGCGCGTCGGGGTCATGGTGGGTCAGGAGTGTAGGTGCGCGACTGCCACAATGTCGCGGTGCCACGGATCATCCTCGCCTCCCAGTCCCCCGCCAGGCTCGCCACGCTGCGTGCGGCCGGGATCGAGCCGGAGGTGGTGGTCTCCGGGGTCGATGAGTCCCAGGTGCGGTCCCACGACG
>JBQGDU010000639.1:0-2776 GCA_052039245.1 Aeromicrobium sp.
CGTCCTGGAGGCGGGCGATTCAGTCGTCTTCGACTCCCGCCTCCCGCACCGCTTCTGGAACGTCGGCGACCACGAGGCACGCGCGGTCTGGTTCGTGCGCGACCGGGCCCCGGGGGAGGTCGTGCCGCACACGTGAGCGCCGCGACTGGCGGTCAGCGGTCAGCGAGCATCCGCAGCAACTCCAGGTTGTCGGGGGAGGGCGTGAGCTCGCCTGATTCGATCCGGTGCGCGATCTCGACCACCGCGGCGTTGACCGGGGCATTCAGGCCCTGCCGGGCGGCGGTGGCGACGACCGTGCCGTTGAGCTCGTCGACTTCGGACCGCCGCTGCTTCATCCAGTCCTGCAGGATGGTCGTCTTGGTGTCGCCGAGCACGAAGCCCGCGTAGAGCGTGTCGAAGAGCACCTCGACGACCGTGGCCGGGTCGGCAACGTCGGCCGCGGTGAGCCCGAAGATCGGCAGTGTTCGGTACCCCGCGGCGGTGCCTGCATCGAGGGCCTCCTGTCCGGAGCGCAGCATCAGCTCGCGCATGCCGGGAAGGTCGGCGGCCTCGACCATCGGAAGACCGAGGATCGCGGTCGTGACCAGGGTCGTGCAGTTGCTCACGAGCTTCATCCACTTCGTGGAGAGGATGTCATCGACGATCTCGACCGTGCCGGAACACGACAGCAGGTCCGCGACCTCGGACTCCCGCTCGCGGGTCTCCGATCCCAGGCTCCCCACCGCGAACCAGGAGCGGCTCGGACCGGAGTGGCGGAGTACGACGCCCGGGTCGAACATCATCGAGGAGATCTCGATGACGCACCCGAGCGTGCGGTGCGCCCCGACCGTGCGCGCGATGACGTCCGCCGTCATTCCGTTCTGCACCCCGACCAAAAGTCCATCGGTGGCAAGGTGTGGCTCGATGAACTGCGCCGCCCACGCGGAGTCGTATGCCTTCATGAGCATCAAGACGACGTCGAACTTCTCGCGGAACGTCGCCACCTCGCAGATGTGCGCAACGCGCACCCGCTCGACGATCGTCTCCTCCGGCATCTCGATGCGCGCGCCATCGCGTCTCATCGCCTCGACGTGCGCGGGCCACTGTTCGATGAGCGTCACGTCGTGCCCTGCACGCGTGAGGTCGACGCCGATCGATGCGCCGTTGGCTCCGGCGCCCAGCACCGCGATCTTGGGGGTAGCGGTCATGCGGAACAACTCCGTTCCTGTCGGGTGGCCCAAGACTAGCAAACTGTTCATCAATGGTGAACAGTGGTGTCGGTCTTCTCCGCGATATTTCCAGGAGGATCGTGCGAAGCCGCGGACTCTTGCGTGGATTGTTCAGTAAGCCTTGACTTCAGATGATGGCGGTGCTTTCATCCTGCATACGAATGCATCGCACTCGACGTTGGTCGGATCATCGACGATCCGCTCCTGCTCCGCAGTCACCCTGAGCGTCGTCGAGTGCCACGCGAACAAGGGAGTTCACATGGCAGCATCATCGCGGGCGGGCGCACTCCGCCGTCGCGTCACCGCCGTCGCCGCAGCGGTCGGTCTCGTCGCACTCACCCTCGCGGGCTGCGCGGGCGACGACGAGGGATCCAGCGACGATCCGATCGTCATCGGAGGAACGCTGGGACTCACGGGCATCTACTCGGGGCCGTCGGCGGGGTACAAGGTCGCGTACGACTACTGGGTCGAACAGGTTAATGCTGCCGGCGGCATCATGGGCCGGCCGGTCGAGTTGATCATCTACGACGATGAGAGCAACCCCACAGTCGCCCAGCAGCTGTTCCAGCAGCTCATCAACGAGGACGACGCCGACATCCTGCTGGCGCCGTACACGACCGCGGTGGGCGGGGCCGTGCTGCCGATCACGGAACGCGCGGGCAAGCTCATGGTCAACGCGGGCTTCGTCGGCAAGGAGCTCTACCAGGACTCCGAGCTGATGGTGTCGACCTTCAACTACCAGGAGGTGGAGTACCCCAAGCCGCTCTTCGAGTACATCGCGACCCTGCCCGAGGAGCAGAAGCCCAAGACCCTCGCCGTCCTGACGGCGCAGAACCCGTTCACTCTCGTCGCGCGCGACGGCGTGGGCGGTGAGGGAGGGGTCCTCGACCTCGCCGCGGACCAGGGCATCGAGGTCGTCGTCAACGAGGAGTACGACCAGGCCGCGACCGACCTGTCGAGCCTCGTGCAGCGGGTCAGCCAGTCCGACGCCGACATGCTCGTCGCGCTGAGCCTGCCCAACGACGGCTCACTCATCGCCCGTACGGTCAATCAGTCCACGTACTCGCCCGACATCTACTGCCAGTGCGGATCGCAGGTCACGACCCTGCCGAACTGGCCGGACCTTGAGGCCGCGGCCCTGAACGTCTTCGCCACGACGACGGCATGGCCGACCCAGGACAATGCCGGACTCGCCGATCTCACCGAGGAGATGTTCGACAAGCTCGGGGTCGACGTGCTTCCCGCCTACGGCGCGGCGGGCTACGCGGCGGGCCAGGTCATCCAGCAGGCGATCGAAGGCACGGAATCCCTCGATCCCGAGGTTCTGCGCGACTACATCCTCGACAACACCTTCGAGACCGCCGTGGGCGACATCACCTACAACGACGACGGGACTGTCGCGTTCGGAGCCCTGCTGCTGCAGTACCAGGACGGCGGCAACCAGGTCATCTGGCCGGCTGAAGTCGCGTCCGGCGAAGCCGTCATACCCTATAGCGGCTGAGTCAACCCGAGTAGTTTGTGTGCATGATCGTCATATAGACGACTTCCCTTCAGAAGCGGTTTGGTGG
>JBQGDU010000640.1:0-4747 GCA_052039245.1 Aeromicrobium sp.
GGAACCACGCCAAGCAGCTGCTGCGCATCACCAGCGGCCAGGGCGAGACGTGGGACGAGGCGCGCAACGACATCTTCTCCGAGGAGTTCCTGCTCCCCCGCCCGCTGCTCACCGCCATCCGCCGCGACGGCCCCACGGTGCTGCTCGTCGACGAGACGGACAAGGCCGACGTCGAGATCGAGGGCCTCCTGCTGGAGGTGCTCGGCGACTTCCAGGTGACCGTGCCCGAGCTCGGCACGATCCGGGCGACGACGCGGCCCTTCGTCGTGCTGACGTCCAATGCCACGCGAGAGCTCTCCGAGGCGCTGCGTCGGCGGTGCCTCTTCCTGCACGTCGACTTCCCGGACGCGGAGCTGGAGCGACGGATCGTCGAGCTCAAGGTGCCCGAGCTGGGCGCCAGCCTCACCGAGTCCGTCGTGCGGGTCGTCAACGCTCTGCGCGCGCTGCCGTTGCGCAAGTCGCCGTCGGTCTCGGAGACCATCGACTGGGCCCGCACGCTGCTCGCGCTCGGCGCCGACGTCCTCGACGACGAGGTCGTCAAGGACAGCCTCGGCGTCATCCTGAAGCACGCCGACGACGCCGAGAAGGCTCGCGCGTCGCTCGACCTGGACCGCGTCCTCGCTCCCTGACCCATGACGTCCACCGAGGCCGAGTCCCTCCCCGAACGTCTCGTCGCGTTCGTCGAGGCGTTGCGCTCCAAGGGAGTCCCGGCCGGGACGAGCGAGACCGTGGACGCGGCCCGCGTCGCCGCCGTGCTCGGGTTCGACGATCGCAGCCTGCTGCGCGAGGGCCTGGCCTCGGCGCTCGTGCGCCGCGGCGGTCAGCGCGACGTGTTCGACATGACCTTCGACCTGTACTTCCCCGCCGGGGTCGGCGTGTCGCAGGCCGTCCGCGACGGCGAGGACGAGCTCGACGTCTCCGACCTGCGCGACCTGCTCGCGATGACGCTCGCGGACGGGGATCCTCGCCAGCTCGAGCAGGTGGCCGAGGTGGCCGTCGACGCGCTCGGCGAGGTGGGTGTACCGGGCACCCAGACGGCGGGTTGGTCCGCTTTCCAGACGCTCGACAGGCTCCAGCCGCAGACCGCCATCGCATCCGCCATGGGGATGCGTACCGGTCAGGGCACTCCCGGCGACGTCACGACGCGCATCGCTCGTGACGAGGTGCGCCGACTCGTGGAGGCGTTCCGGGAGATGGTGGCCGCTGAGGCGCGACGACGGACGTCGGAGGTCCGTGGACGCGAGGTGGTCACCCGGCACGCCGTGCGTCAGACCACCGACCACGTGGACTTCCTGAGCGCCAACCGGCAGCAGCTGGAGGAGCTGCGGGCCACGGTGCGTCCGCTCGCCCGCAAGCTCGCCACCCGACTGGCCGCTCGTCGTCGGCGGGCGCGGCGGGGTCGGATCGACGTCCGCCGCACGATGCGTCGTGCCATGGGCACGGGAGGTGTTCCGCTCCGGCCGGTGTACGAGCGCCCTCGTCCGTCGCGTCCGGAGCTGGTGCTGCTGTGCGACGTGTCGGGCTCGGTGTCGGGGTTCTCGAGCTTCACGATGCTGCTCGTGCGCGCTCTGAGCGACCAGTTCACCCGCATCCGCGTCTTCGCCTTCGTCAACGCCACCGACGAGGTGAACGAGCTGATCAAGGACGCCGACGATCACGCGGCTGCGATCGGTTAGCACGCGCACTTCACGAAGTGGCACACCAGCAGCGACTACGGCGAGGCGTTCGGTGACTTCGTGGAGAAGCACCTCGACGCCGTCGGGCCGCGGACGAGCGTCCTGGTGCTCGGTGATGCGCGGAACAACAACCAGCCGGCCAACCTGGACGCGCTGCACCGCATCGCCGAGCGGTCCAAGCGGATCTTCTGGCTCAACCCGGAGCACGAGTCGCGCTGGGGGCTCGGCGACTCCATCGCGCCGACGTACGCCGAGGTCGTGGAGATGCGCGAGTGCGCGACGGTGGAACAGCTCTCGCGCTTCGTCTCCCGCCTGCTCCCCGTCTAGACCTCGGGTCCCACGGCTCGGGGATGCGCCTGCCCACCCTCGGAGCTCGAGTGACGACAACCCTCCAGATCCTCGGCGGTCGCGGCGTATCGAGACCACGTCGGCCCCACCTGCGGACCCGGCCCCGCCGCGACCGAACATCGATCCCCAACCGTCCGACGTGCGCCTTCGGTCCACTCACGCCATCGTGGAACCGAACCACGACGGAGGGAGTCATCATGCAGATCGGTGGATCACTGTTCATGATCGCGGTCGGAGCGATCCTCGCGTTCGCCGTGACGGACGCCATCAACGGCATCGACCTGACGATGGTGGGCTACATCCTGCTGGCGGTCGGCGTGCTCGGGCTGCTCCTGTCGCTCATGTTGATGAGCAGTCGTCGCGGGGACGCTCCCCCACCCCGCTGACCACGGGCGACCCCTCTGGGGTCAGGAACGCACCGCGGCCACCTCGCGCCCACGGTCGGAGTGGGGGAACCGCTCGATCATCGCTCGCAGCTCGTCGAGCCCGACATCGGCCCCGAACGGCTCGGTGCCGGGCTCGAGACGCACGCCGTGCGCCAGGGAGTCCAGCGGCAGCGGATCGAAACCGAGGTCGTCGACGATCCGGCTCACACCGGAGACGGCCTGCGCGTCGTCCCCGGCGACGGCGATCGCCCGACGTCCCGCCGTCCCCGCTGGTCGCGCTCCCTCGTCGAGGTCGTGGTAGCCCATGTGGTTGAACGCCTTGACCACACGCGATGCCGGCAGTCGGCTCTGCACGACCTCGCTGGTGGACGTGCGCGGGTCGGTGAGGTCCGGGCGTGGGCCGTCCACCTCCCACCAGTGGTTCATGGCGTCGATCACGATCTTCCCGGCCAGTGCCGCGACGGGAAGGGTGTCGATCTTGCCGAGGGGCAGCGCCAGGAGAACGACGTCGGCGTCGCGGGCCGCGCGGTCGGCGGTCGTCGCGACGGCACCGGGCGCGAGCACGTCGACGGTGAGCGCGATGTCCTCGGCGGGGCCGGACCCGGCGATGAGCACGTCGTGCCCGGCGGCCACGGCGAGCCGGGCGAGGACCGTCCCCACCTTCCCTGCGCCGAGGATGCCGAGCGTCGTCATGACGTCGCTCGGGCCTGCTCGGCCGCGAGGAGCTCGCGCACACGAGGGATGACCTCGCTCCCGTAGAGCTCCACGGAGCGGAGCCGATCCGGTGCGGGCACGGGACCGCTGGTGTAGATCATGTCGAACCGTCCGACACCGAGCGCCGTGATCGCACGCGCCATCTTCTGTGCCACCGTCTCCGGCGACCCGAGGTAGAGGGAGCCGTGGGCGATCTCCTGCTCGTACTGCTGAGGCGTGACCGGCGGCCAGCCGCGCTCGGCGCCGATCCGGTCGCGCTGTGCCTTGTAGTGCGGCCAGACGATCTTCGCGGCCGCCTCGTCGGTGTCGGCGACGAACCCCGGTGAGTGCATGCCGATCGGATGTGCCGTCGTGCCGAACTGGTCCGTCGCGCGCCGGTAGAGCTGGGTGTACGGCGCGAAGCGCTCCGGTGAGCCTCCGATGATGGCGAGCATGAGGGGCAGCCCGTGCTTGGCCGTCCGCACGACGGACTGCGGCGATCCCCCGACTCCCACCCACGTGTCGAGTCGGCCGGAGTCGGTCTTGGGGTAGAGATCGGCTTCCTGCAGCGGTGCGCGGGTGGTGCCCGACCAGGTGACGGGCTTCTCGTCGAGCAGCTTCACGAACAGCTCGAGCTTCTCCTCGAAGAGCGTGTCGTAGTCCGCGAGGTCGTACCCGAACAGGGGGAAGGACTCGGTGAACGAACCGCGCCCGAGGATGAGCTGTGCCCGGCCGTTCGAGAGTGCATCGAGCGTCGCGAACCGCTGGAAGACGCGCACGGGGTCGTCGGAGGACAGGACCGTCACGCCCGAGGCGAGCTTGATGCGCTCGGTCCGGGTCGCGATGCCTGCCAGGACCGTCTCGGGACTGGAGATCGCGAAGTCGGAGCGGTGATGCTCGCCCAACGCGATGACGTCGACCCCGACCTGGTCGGCGAGGACAGCCTCGTCGAGCACCTGACGGATGGCGTCGGCGTGGGAGAGGAGCCCTCCGTCGGGACCCTGGGGGACGTCACCGAAGGTGTCGAGCCCGAACTCGACCTGCTGCTCCGGCGTACCGTCGGAGGTCTGCTGCTCGGTCATGGTGGTCCTCCCGCCCGGCGCCCCGGGCACTGTAGTTGAACGATCACTCATGTCAATCCGTCTGTACTTCAGCGTATTCCCACACGCGTCAGGACCGCCGCCTCGCCCGGCGCGCCATCCGTGGGCACGAGTGCCTACTTCGGGGTAGGTTGTCCGGCAGCAACTCCCCCACGACCTGGAGGTCCCCCGCATGTCACTGGGTGCATCGCTGTTCCTGCTCGCCATCGGTGCCGTGCTGGCGTACGCCGTGCAGCCCGACGCCGTGTCGTGGATCGATATCGGCGTCGTCGGCTACATCCTGATGGCGGTCGGTGCGCTCGGGCTCGTGCTCACCCTCGTGCAGTCAGCGCAGGCGTCCAGGCGCCACTGACCAGCCACCGGCTGTCGGCACGACCGTGGGGACCGATCTGGTCCGCTGGCCCAGTCACGGAGAGGGCGCGTGCCGGTCGTATCAGCGGCGTGGCAGATTGCCGCGCACACGTGATGCGCCACGTGCCCAGATCGCGCTCCCGACGACTGCGAGCGTGATGCCGCGGACGATCCAGAGTCCCGGCCCCCAGAC
>JBQGDU010000641.1:0-2646 GCA_052039245.1 Aeromicrobium sp.
GAAGGAGCACCTCGCGGTCGACGAGGCCAAGAAGCTGGGCATCCCGATCGTCGCGATCCTCGACACCAACTGCGACCCCGACGACGTCGACTACCCGATCCCGGGCAACGACGACGCCATCCGCTCGGTCAGCCTGCTGACGCGGGTCGTCGCCGACGCCGCCGCCGAGGGCCTGGTGGCCCGCAGCGGCGCGAAGACCGAGAACAGCGAGGCCGAGGCCGGCTCCGAGCTCGGCGCCGAGGAGCCCATGCCGGAGTGGGAGCGCGAGCTGCTCGACAGCAAGACTGACGAGGCCGCCCCTGCCGCGGAGGCGGCTCCGGCCGACGAGGCCGCGCCGTCCGCCGCGACGGCCGAGGCCGAGTCGACCGCCGGTGAGGCCGTCCAGACCGAGCCCACCGCGGACGCCGGCAGCACGGAGACCGCCGCCGACGAGGTTCCCGCCGAGTCCGTCGAGGCCGGCTCCGAGAACCCCGCCTCCTGACCGCTCACCACCACAGAATCCGAGGGAACGACTCCATGGGCATTGCAGCCGCAGACGTCAAGAAGCTCCGTGACGCCACGGGCGCCGGCATGATGGACGCCAAGAAGGCGCTCGTCGAGGCCGACGGCGACTACGACAAGGCGGTCGAGGTCCTGCGCATCTCCGGTGCGGCCAAGGCCGCCAAGCGGGGCGCCGAGCGCGAGGCGTCGGTCGGGCTCGTCGCGAGCTCCGGTTCGGCGCTCGTCGAGCTGAACTCCGAGACCGACTTCGTCGCCAAGAACGAGCAGTTCGTCTCGCTGGCGGAGAAGCTCGCCGCAGCCGCCGACGCCGGCAAGGCGAGCTCGGCCGAGGAGCTCTCGGCGCAGACGTTGGAGGACGGCAAGACCGTCGCGGAGGAGGTCGCCGCCCTCGCCGCCGTCATCGGCGAGAAGATCGAGATCGGTCGCGTCGCGTCGTTCGACGGACAGGTCGCCACGTACCTGCACCGTCGGGCGAGCGACCTCCCGCCTGCCGTCGGCGTGCTCGTGCAGTACACCGGCGACGACGAGGACGCTGCTCGCGCCGCTGCGATGCAGATCGCCGCGATGCGTCCGCAGTACCTCAGCCGCGAGGACGTCCCCGCCGACGTCGTCGAGAAGGAGCGCGAGATCGCCAAGGCGACCGCCGCCGAGGAGGGGAAGCCCGAGCACATCCTCGACAAGATCGCCGAGGGTCGTCTCAACGGCTTCTTCAAGGACGTCGCGCTGCTCGAGCAGCCGTCGGTCCAGGACAACAAGAAGACCGTCAAGGCCGTTCTCGACGAGGCCGGCGTCAGCGTCACGGGCTTCGCCCACATCGAGATCGGCGCCTGACACACTGCTCGCACCACACGACGAAGGGACCGGAATGACCACGGACAGCAGCATCGGTGTCGATCCGGTCCCTTCGTCGTCGGTCCGGCGCGTGCTGCTGAAGCTGTCCGGGGAGGTGCTCGGTGGCGGCAGCCTCGGCATCGACCCCGACGTGGTCAACGCCATCTCCCGCCAGATCGCCGAGGCGGTGCGTGACGGGGTCCAGGTGGGGATCGTCGTCGGCGGCGGCAACTTCTTCCGCGGCGCGGAGCTGAGCCAGCGTGGCATGGAGCGCTCGCGCGCCGACTACATCGGCATGCTCGGTACCGTCATGAACTGCCTCGCCCTGCAGGACTTCTGCGAGAAGCAGGGCATCGAGACGCGAGTCCAGTCCGCCATCACGATGGGCCAGGTGGCCGAGCCGTACATCCCGCGGCGCGCCATCCGGCACCTGGAGAAGGGGCGCGTCGTCATCTTCGGCGCGGGAGCCGGCATGCCCTACTTCAGCACCGACACCGTCTCGGCCCAGCGCGCGCTGGAGATCAAGGCGGACGCGGTGCTCATGAGCAAGAGCGGCGTGGACGGCGTCTACACCGCCGATCCCCGCATCGACCCCGGCGCCCGACTGCTCTCGGAGGTCACCTTCGAGGAGGCGTTGCGGCTCGGCCTGAAGGTCGTCGACGCGGCCGCCTTCGCCCTGTGCATGGAGAACGATCTGCCGATGATCGTCTTCGGCATGGAGGGTGAGGGCAACATCGCCCGGGTGCTGCGAGGTGAGAGGATCGGGACGCTGGTCCACGCCGGAACCGGACCGACCATTGGGACGAGTACAGGAGATGCACCGTGATCGACCAGACCCTGCGTGAGGCCGACACCAAGATGGACAAGGCCGTCGAGCACACCCGTGAGGAGTTCGCGGCGATCCGTACCGGACGTGCGCACCCGGCGATGTTCGCCCAGATCACGGCCGAGTACTACGGGACGCCCACGCCGCTGCAGCAGCTTGCGGGCTTCCAGGTGCCGGAGCCGCGCACCGTCATCATCAGCCCGTACGACGTGAGCGCGAAGTCGGCCATCGAGAAGGCCATCCGCGACTCCGACCTCGGCGTCAACCCCACCGACGACGGCAAGGTGCTGCGCGTGACGCTGCCCGAGCTGACCGAGGAGCGGCGCAAGGAGTACATCAAGCTGGCGCGCAGCAAGGCCGAGGAGGGCCGCGTGGCCGTCCGTGGTGTGCGTCGCAACGCCAAGCAGACCCTCGACAAGGCCG
This sequence comes from Aeromicrobium sp., assembly GCA_052039245.1. Classification (GTDB taxonomy): domain Bacteria; phylum Actinomycetota; class Actinomycetes; order Propionibacteriales; family Nocardioidaceae; genus Aeromicrobium. Next base: position 2,582 of record JBQGDU010000641.1, read on the forward strand.
AGAAGGACTCCGAGATCTCCAAGGACGACAACGTCGGCGCGGAGAAGAAGCTCGACGCGCAGACG
>JBQGDU010000642.1:0-2806 GCA_052039245.1 Aeromicrobium sp.
GATCGCCCGGATCGTCGACGGCAGCGAGTTCGACGAGTTCAAGCCGGCGTACGGCTCCAGCCTCGTCACCGGGTTCGCGCAGCTGCACGGCTACCCGATCGGGGTGCTCGCCAACGCGCAGGGCATCTTGTTCAGCCAGGAGGCGCAGAAGGCCGCCCAGTTCATCCAGCTGGCCAACCAGACGGACACGCCGCTGCTGTTCCTGCACAACACCACCGGCTACATGGTCGGCGCGGAGTACGAGCAGGGCGGCATCATCAAGCACGGCGCCCAGATGATCAACGCCGTCTCCAACTCCAAGGTCCCGCACCTGTCGGTGGTCATGGGGGCCTCGTACGGGGCGGGTCACTACGGCATGAGCGGGCGCGCGTACGACCCGCGGTTCATGTTCAGCTGGGTCGGCGCGAAGTCCGCCGTCATGGGGCCCGCGCAGCTCGCCGGCGTCATCTCGATCGTCGCTCGCCAGGCTGCCGAGGCGAAGGGCCAGGCCTACGACGAGGAGGGCGACGTCCAGATGCGCGCGTTCGTCGAGCAGCAGATCGAGGAGCAGTCACTCGCCTACTTCACGTCCGGCATGGGCTACGACGACGGCGTCATCGACCCGCGAGACACCCGCGCCATCCTCGGCATCTGCCTGTCCGCCATCCACACCGCGCCGGTCGCGGGTGCCGAGGGCTACGGGGTGTTCCGCCTGTGAGCGCTCCCGGCGCCGCGCCGCGCAGCGGCCCGTCCCCCGATTCCCATCAATTGATGGGAATGCCCCACTCACCACGACGAGCAACCCGCGGTGAGCGGGTGGTTTCCATGGTGAGTCCCCCTGATTCCCATCAATTGATGGGAATCAGGAGGCCGGTGAGAAAGGCGATGTCATGATCCGAACCGTCCTCGTCGCGAACCGCGGCGAGATCGCCCGACGGGTGTTCCGCACCTGCCGCGACCTCGGCATCCGCACCGTCGCCGTTCACTCCGACGCCGACGCGTCCGCGCCGTTCGTCGCAGAGGCCGACGTCGCCGTCCGCCTCCCTGGGGATGCTCCGGGCGAGACGTACCTGCGTGCCGACCTCGTCATCGACGCTGCTCGGCGGTCGGGGGCCGACGCCGTCCACCCCGGGTACGGCTTCCTGTCCGAGAACGCGGAGTTCGCGCGCGCCGTCACCGACGCCGGCCTCGTCTGGATCGGGCCGACGCCCGCGTCCATCGAGGCGATGGGCAGCAAGATCCGCGCGAAGGAGCTCATGGCCGAGGCCGGCGTGCCGATCCTCTCGGTCGATCCCGACCAGGCCCAGCCGTCGGACTTCCCGCTGCTCGTCAAGGCCTCCGCCGGTGGCGGTGGTCGCGGCATGCGGGTGGTCGAGCGGGCCGAAGACCTCGAGGGCGAGCTCACCGCGGCAGCCGCCGAGGCGGCGTCGGCGTTCGGCGACGACACCGTGTTCGTCGAGCCCTACCTGCCCACGGCACGACACGTCGAGGTGCAGGTGCTGGCCGACACCCACGGCACCACGTGGATCCTCGGCGACCGCGACTGCTCCATCCAGCGGCGTCACCAGAAGGTCGTCGAGGAGGCGCCGGCGCCGAACCTCAGCGACCCCGTGCGGACGACGCTGCACACCGCGGCACGGAACGCCGCCGAGGCCGTCGGGTACGTCGGCGCGGGCACCGTCGAGTTCCTCGTCGCCGACGGTCACCTCGACGACGGGCGGGTGTACTTCCTGGAGATGAACACCCGCCTGCAGGTGGAGCACCCCGTCACCGAGGAGGTCTTCGGCGTCGACCTCGTGGGCCTGCAGCTCGAGGTCGCCGAAGGCCGCGCGTTGCCCGGCGAAGCCCCCGAGGGACCACGCGGTCACGCGGTCGAGGTCCGCCTGTACGCCGAGGACGCCGCCGACGACTGGTCGCCGCAGACCGGGACCCTGCGCGTCTTCGAGGTGCACGCCGGTCCAGGGCTGCGGACCGACTCCGCGGTCGAGTCCGGCTCCGTCGTCACCCACTTCTACGACGCCATGATCGCCAAGGTCATCGCCCACGGAGCCGACCGCGCGCAGGCGCTCCGCCGCCTCGACGACGCCCTGCGCCGCTCCCGCGTGCACGGGCTCACCACCAACCTCGCCCTCCTGAGGAGCGTGCTCGCCGACGAAGAGTTCGTCGCCGGGCGGGTCCACACGGCGCTGCTCGGTGAGCGGGTCGCGGAGTGGACCGCTCCGCCGCCCGACGACGGGACCCTTCGTCGGGCGGCACTCGCCGCCGCTCTCGCGCAGGCTCGGACGGCGTCGACGACGTCACCGGTGCTCGCGCGGATCCCCACGGCGTTCCGCAACGTGCCCAGCCAGCCGCGGCGACGCACGCTCGCGCACGGAGGTGACGAGGTCGTCGTCGAGTACCGCGCCGAGGGCGACCGCCTCCTCAGTGATCTCGCCGAGGTGGTCGAGGCCGGCACCGAGGCCGTGACGCTGGCCGTCGACGGCCTGGCGGAGACGTATCGGGTCGCCGTCGCCGAGTCTACGGTCGACGTGGACGGTCCGCACGGGTCGCTCTCGTTCGACGTCGTCCCGACCTTCGTCGACCCCGCCGACGTCGTCGCGGAGGGGTCGCTGCTGGCTCCGATGCCGGCGAGCGTCGTGCAGGTGGCGGTGGAGCAGGGCCAGCAGGTGGCCAAGGGTGACGTCGTGGTCGTCCTGGAGGCGATGAAGATGCAGCACACCATCACTGCGCCGACCGACGGCGTCGTGGCCGAGCTCGCCGTCGAGGCGGGCCGGCAGGTCGAGTCCGGCGCCGTCCTGGCAGTCATCGAAGGATCCGACGCCGAGGA
>JBQGDU010000643.1:0-1731 GCA_052039245.1 Aeromicrobium sp.
ATGGCGATGATCGTGGCCGACCTGATCGACGCGCTCGACCTGCGCGACGTCACCCTCGTCATGAACGACTGGGGCGGTGCGCAGTTCGTCGTGGCGCTCGGACGGACCGACCGGCTCGCCGCGATGGCTCTCGTGGCGTGCGAGGCGTTCGACAACTTCCCTCCCGGTCCGGCACGGGCGGTGGCGCGGACGATGCGTCTGCCGGGGCTCACCTGGCTCAACGTGCAGGCCTTCCGGACCCCGTTCGTGCGGCACGGGCAGAAGGGGTACGGCGGCATGACCAAGGGGCGGATCCCGGAGGACGTGCTGGACGCCTGGTTCGAGCCCTCCCGCCGCGATCGCGGCGTCCGTCGCGACCTGCGGGCGTTCGCCACCGGCACGCCGCCGCGCGCGACGCTGCTGGAGTGGGCCGAGGCGCTGCGGACCTTCGACAAGCCGGCGCTCGTGGTCTGGGCGGAGGACGACACCCTGATGCCCGCCGAGCACGGCCCCCGGCTCGCGGAGCTGCTGCCGCAGGGTCGGCTCGTCACCGTGGCCGACTCCGCGACGCTGGTGCCGGAGGACCAGCCCGAGGTGCTGGCCGGGCACCTGCGCGCGCTCGTGGAACAGGCCGCTCGGGCGGCCTGAGGCGTCAGACGCGCCTGTCGGGCCGGGGCTTCGGGGGTGCCACCGTGGAGCACTGTCATGATCGCCGCGTGCACAAGGGCGGGAGATCGACGTGATCGATCCGTCGTTCGTGTTCCTGGGCGCTCTGCTCTCGCTGGTCGGCAGTGCACGGCACGCGTGGCTCACCCTGCAGGGCAGGACCCGCCCCAACCGGGTCACGTGGTTCCTGTGGGCGGCCGTGCCGATCGTCGGGTTCCTGGCCCAGCTCGACGAGGGTGTCGGCCTGCCGGCTGTGCTCACCCTGTCCATCGGCCTCGGTCCGGCGGCGGTGTTCCTGGCCTCGTTCGTGAACCCGCGCAGCGTCTGGCGGCTCACCCGGTTCGACCTCGGGTGTGGTGCCCTCGCGGTGGGGGCACTGGTCGTCTGGCTCGGGATGGACGAACCCGCTACCGCGGTCCTGGTCGCGGTGGGCGCCGACGCCGCCGCCGCGATCCCGACGTTCCGCAAGGCATGGCTCGCCCCCGAGACGGAGCGGAGCGGCGTCTACGTGCTCTCGGGGCTCAACGGGACGATCGCGCTGCTCACGATCGACGACTGGGCGCCGGTCACGTTCGCGTTCCCGCTCTACATCGTGGCGATCACCGCGGCACTGACCGCGGTCATCCTCGTCAGGAGAAACAAGCAGGCTTGACTGTTTGTTGTTTCTCGCCCATGCTCGTGCCGTGACGATTCGTGTGGGCAACTGCTCCGGTTACTACGGCGACCGGATCTCGGCGATGCGCGAGATGCTCGAGGGCGGCGAGCTCGACTACCTGACCGGCGACTACCTGGCCGAGCTGACGATGCTCATCCTCGGCAAGGACCGCATGAAGGACCCGACGCTCGGCTACGCCAAGACGTTCCTGCGCCAGATGGGCGACTCGATGGCGCTCGCCAAGGAGCGCGGCGTGCGCATCGTCGCCAACGCCGGGGGCCTCAACCCGGCCGGCCTGGCCGACGCGATCCGCGCCGCCGCCGAGGAGCAGGCCGTCGACCTCGTCGTCGCGCACGTCGAGGGTGACGACCTGCGCGAGCGGGCCGAGGAGCTCTCCGGCCAGGCAGGGCTCGCCGGACAGGTGCTCACCG
>JBQGDU010000644.1:0-10095 GCA_052039245.1 Aeromicrobium sp.
TTTCTATCTCTTCGATACTGGCATGGCAGGCGAAAAGCGGTGCTGTTCGATGTCGCGTTCGATTGGGGGCTGTTTCTGTCGGCGCTCTGTCGTAGTCTCGTACATGTGTTCGATCGAATGTCTGTTCGTGCCGCACCTCCACCCCGCGGCCCGATCGAGTGACATCGCAGACCTCGGTCGGACACCCCACTTCAACAGCACCCGTCACTTCCCCAACGGAGGCCACCATGAGCACCATCACCGTCACTCAGATCCCGTCCTTCCAAGCGCCTCAGATGCGCCTCACCCGGCGTGGCCGGCTCGTCGTCCTGCTGGGCGCGCTCGTGGTCGTCGCGTTCCTGGTGGTCGGTCTCGGCCCGTCGGTGGTCGCCTCCTCCGAGCGTGGGGACGTGCCCGCCACCACCGTCGTCACCGTCCAGGGTGGCCAGACGCTGTGGCAGATCGCTGCCGAGGCGAACCCCTCCGGTGACCCGCGCGAGACCGTCGAGGACATCATGCGGATGAACTCGCTCTCCAGTGCGGGCGAGCTGCAGATGGGCCGCGAGCTGGCGGTGCCGGTCTACGAGTGAGTCGGCTCTCTGCGGCATCCGTCGACCGACGCGGTTGGCCCAGCACAATGGGTCCATGCGCATCCATGTCGTGGCGGACGAGACCGACCGGGAGGGCGGCTACGTCGCCGAACGTCTGCGAGACCGCGGGTTCGAGCTGCTGTGGCTTGACCGTGACGAGCTGCCCGCGTGGTCTGAGCTCCGGCCTGGCGCCCTGACCCTGCTGCTCGGCTCTGAGCGCGGCGCGCACGAGCCGCGATGGCAGGTCCCCGTCGCCGCCGAGGAGGCCCTCGTCCGGGCGAGTCTGCGTGCCGGAGTCCCGGTCATGGGCATCTGCTTCGGCGCACAGCTCGCGGCGCGTGCCCTCGGTGGCACGTCGTTTCGCGGCGACGAGCCCGAGGTCGGTTGGAAGCGCGTCGACACGCTCGACCCGGTGCTCTGCCCCGAGGGGCCGTGGGCCCAGTTCCACCGCGACGTCTTCGCGCCGCCTCAGCAGGCGCGAGTCATCGGGAGCTCCTGGTACGGACCGCAGTGCTTCACCGACGAGAGTCTCGGGACGCCGGTGATCGCCTGGCAGTTCCACCCCGAGGTGACGCCGGAGACCTTCGCGCGCTGGGTGGACGGCGATGCCGACACGGTTCGGCTCGCGGGCGCCGATCCGTCGATGCTCAAGCGTCAGGCGCTGGCCAACGCCGGTCGGGCACGTGTGGCCGCGCATCGACTCGTCGATGCCGCCCTCGAGTACCTGGGCGTCGAGGTGCCCGAGGCCCGCTGAGGGGCGTGTCCGGCCGGGTGCGTCAGTCGCAGGCCTGGTCGCGCAGGTCGGCGAGGTCAGGGGTGGCCTCGACGGGCTCGTCGATCTCCTCCGACTCCGCCTCCTCGAGGAAGGTCTGGTACTCCTCGGGTTCGGGGTCGTCCGTGGACGGTCTGAGCAGGCCCTCGGTGTAGAAGGCGCAGGTGTCGGCGCCGACGAGGCTGGTCTCCACCAGCCAGTCCTTCTCCGCGTCGAGGCGGCCGAGGTCGTTGCCGCCGATGCCGATCGTGCGACGCATGAGGATGGCCTGGGGCTCCTCCTCGTCGCCGACCAGGTACATGGCGTGCACCTGGAGGGTCACCATGGGGGCGGGGCCGTTCTCGCCCTCGGCCTCTTCCACGTTCCACCGTGCGGCGACGACGCGCGGGAGCGAGATGGGCTGGGCGTCGGGATGGAACGTGGAGACGAACAGCTGGGCCGTGGGCGCCCCGTCCTCGAGGGCGGGACTCGTCTCCACCTGCTCGGCGAAGTTCGGCCCGGCGATGCCGAGGTGGGATCGCTGCACCTCCGTGGTGGGGCCGGCGTCCCATCGGGCGCGGTTGTTGAAGGCGTCGAGGGCCATCGCCTGCGCAGTGTCTGCCGCGGACTTGACGTCGACGTCGTCCATCCCGTCCGGGGTGTCGGGCAGCTCCAGGGATCGGATGCTGACGGCGGGGAGGTCGGAGATCTCCGCGAGGGCGTCGGTGGTCGGCTCCTCGGCACCTTCGGGCTCGACCGGGGTGGGTGCTTCGTCGGGCACGTCGTCGGTGTCGCTGGTGCAGCCGACGAGCAGCAGACCGGCGAGACAGGTCGCGACGATGGCGCGGCGCATGGGGGCCTTCCGACGGTGGGGCGAGGGCCTCAGCAGCCTAGCAACGGCCTCCACGCATCGACCCTGGTGAGCGGCGCCGGTCTCAGGTGGTGGTGTCGACGGTGCCGGCGACGTTCACCAGCCAGGCGACCCCGTACCGGTCGTTGAGCAGACCGAAGCTGTCCCCCCACGGCGCCGGCGCGAGCGGCACGACGATCTCCGCGTCGACGGTGAGCCGGGTCCAGATCTCCGTCATCGCGTCCGCCTCGTCCCCGCTGAGCGAGACGTTGATGGACGTGCCGATCACCGGGTCACCGACGCCCGGGGGAGTGTCGGAGGCCATCAGGACGAGACCACCGGGTGTCTCGAGCTGCCCGTGCATGATCTTCGCGGCCTGGTCGGGGTCGTCGCCGCCCATGTCGAACTCCCCGAACGTGGAGAGGGTGAGCTCGCCGCCGAAGACGGACTGGTAGAACTCCAAGGCCGCGCGGGCCTCGTCGCCGAAGTTGAGGTAGGGGTTGAGTCGCATCGTCATGAGCACATCATGCGCCCGGATGTTCCGAGACGGAACAGTCCGAGGGCGACGGCCGTGCGCGAGCCTCGACACGTGCTGCTCGGCGGGTCGGTGACAGAGACTTTCGGCCGCTGACCTGCAGTGATGAGGAGGCCTCCAGAAATGTCGGCGCAGGCTGCGATTCTGCTTGCATGGTCGATGACCGAGGCGTAGGCTCACCACAACATCTAGTACTTACATCGGTGTAGTTCTCCACATGTGGGTACACATGATGAGGCCACTTACCCACAGGTCGCGGCGTGGTCCACACCGTCGTCCAGAGGTTGTCCCCAGAGGGAGGGAGCACGATGCACTGTCCGTTCTGTCGGAACAGCGACACGAAGGTGCTCGACTCCCGACTGGCCGAGGAGGGAGGCGCCATCCGGCGTCGTCGCTCCTGCCTGGCGTGCGAGAAGCGCTTCACCACGATCGAGCAGATGCAGCTGACGGTGGTGAAGCGGTCCGGGGCCACCGAGCCGTTCACCCGGGAGAAGGCCATCGCAGGTGTCCGGAAGGCCTGCAAGGGCCGTCCGGTCTCCGAGGACGAGCTCGCCTGCCTCGGTCAGCAGGTCGAGGATGCGCTGCGCGCGTCCGGCACCGCGGAGATCGCGGCGCACGAGGTGGGACTCGCCGTCCTGGAGCCCCTCAAGTCGCTCGACGAGGTCGCGTACCTGCGCTTCGCCAGCGTCTACAAGTCGTTCGACTCCGTCGACGACTTCGCTGCCGAGATCGCCGAGCTGATGGCTCGTTCCGCCGACGGGGAGCTCGCCGAGGCCGTCCGGCCTCCGGTGGACTCCCGCGACGGCTGAACCGGCCGAGAACCACCCGCACCACATCGACCCCGACGGGTCGGAGACTCGCGTTCCGACGCGAGCACTCGATCGACCCGTCCCCTGCACGACCCACCCCCAGAAGACCGTGACACAGGAGTAGACGCATGACCGAGACGCAACCCGACGCCACCGGATCGCGGCAGGCCGGCAGCCGCAAGAAGGGCAAGGGCCTGAGCATCGAGCGGGTCTTCACCACCGAGGGCGTGCACCCGTACGATGCCGTCACGTGGGAGCGTCGCGACGTCGTCCAGACCAACTGGAAGACCGGCGAGACGGTCTTCGAGCAGCGCGGCGTGGAGTTCCCGGACTTCTGGAGCGTCAACGCCTCCACCATCGTCACCACCAAGTACTTCCGCGGCGCCGTCGGTTCCGACACGCGCGAGCAGAGCCTCAAGCAGCTGCTCGACCGCGTCGTGCTCACCTACGTCAAGGCCGGCAAGGAGCACGGGTACTTCGCCAGCGACGCCGATGCCGAGGTCTTCGAGCACGAGCTCACGCACATGCTGCTGCACCAGGTCTTCAGCTTCAACAGCCCCGTCTGGTTCAACGTCGGCACGTCGAGCCCGCAGCAGGTGAGCGCCTGCTTCATCCTCTCCGTCGACGACTCGATGGACTCGATCCTGAACTGGTACCGCGAAGAGGGCCTGATCTTCAAGGGCGGCTCCGGCGCCGGCCTCAACCTCTCGCGGATCCGCTCCTCCAAGGAGCTGCTGCGCTCCTCCGGCGGCACGGCCTCCGGCCCGGTCTCCTTCATGCGCGGTGCGGACGCCTCCGCCGGCACCATCAAGTCCGGCGGCGCCACGCGTCGCGCGGCCAAGATGGTCGTGCTCGACGTCGATCACCCGGACATCGTCGAGTTCGTGGAGACCAAGGAGAAGGAGGAGGAGAAGATCCGCGTGCTGCGTGACGCGGGCTTCGACATGGACCTGGGCGGCGACGACATCACGTCGGTGCAGTACCAGAACGCCAACAACTCCGTCCGGGTGAGCGATGAGTTCATGCGCGCCGTCGAGGAGGACACCGACTTCGGACTGCGCTCGCGCACCTCCGGTGAGGTCATCGAGTCCATCGACGCAGGCGACTTGTGGGCCAAGATGGCGCAGGCCGCGTGGGCGTGCGCCGACCCTGGCATCCAGTACGACTCCACCATCAACGACTGGCACACCACGCCGGAGACGGGGCGCATCACGGCCTCCAACCCGTGCAGCGAGTACATGCACCTGGACAACTCCAGCTGCAACCTGGCCAGCCTGAACCTGCTGACCTTCCTGGAGGAGGACGGCTCGTTCGCCGTCCAGCGCTTCGTCAAGGCCGTGGAGTTCATCATCACCGCGATGGACATCTCCATCTGCTTCGCGGACTTCCCGACCGACCCGATCGGCGACACCACGCGGGCCTACCGTCAGCTCGGCATCGGCTACGCCAACCTCGGCGCGCTGCTGATGGCCTCGGGCCTGGCCTACGACTCCGACGGCGGCCGCGCCCTTGCCGGCGCCATCACGTCGCTGATGACCGGCACGTCCTACCGTCGCTCGGCCGAGCTGGCCGGCGTCGTGGGCGCCTACGACGGCTACGCGCAGAACCAGGCCCCGCACACGCGGGTCATGCGCAAGCACCTCGCCGCCAACGACGACATCCGCACGATGCACTCGATGGACATCGCCGTGCACCGCGAGGCCACCAAGCAGTGGGCCGACAACCTGAAGATCGGCGAGAAGAACGGCTGGCGCAACGCCCAGGCGTCCGTGCTCGCGCCCACCGGCACCATCGGCTTCATGATGGACTGCGACACCACCGGCATCGAGCCGGACTTCTCGCTGGTCAAGTTCAAGAAGCTGGTCGGCGGCGGCTCCATGCAGGTCGTCAACCAGACCGTGCCGTCGGCGCTGAAGAAGCTCGGTTACACCGGCGAGACCATCGAGGCGATCGTGGAGTTCATCGCCGAGCACGGCCACGTCATCGACGCGCCCGGCCTCAAGCCCGAGCACTACGAGGTCTTCGACTGTGCGGTGGGGGAGCGGGCCATCAAGCCGATGGGCCACGTGCGGATGATGGCGGCGGCTCAGCCGTTCCTGTCCGGCGCCATCTCCAAGACGGTCAACATGCCGGAGACGGCCACCGTCGAGGAGATCGCCGACGTCTACTTCCAGGGCTGGAAGCTCGGCCTGAAGGCGCTCGCGGTCTACCGCGACAACTGCAAGGTCGGCCAGCCGCTGTCGAGCCAGAAGAGCCAGGACGACAAGACGTCGGCCGCAGCCTCCGCCGGTGAGGCCGAGGTCAAGACCGTCGTGGTGGAGAAGCCGATCCGTCGCCGGCTGCCGAAGTCGCGTCAGTCGATCACGACGTCGTTCTCCGTCGGCGGTGCCGAGGGGTACATGACCTCCGGTGCGCACGAGACCGGCGAGCTGGGCGAGGTCTTCCTCAAGCTCGGCAAGCAGGGCTCGACGCTCTCCGGCGTCATGGACGCGTTCTCCATCGCAGTGTCCATCGGCCTGCAGTACGGCGTCCCGCTGGAGACCTACGTCTCCAAGTTCACCAACCTGCAGTTCGAGCCGTCCGGCCTGACCGACGACTCCGACGTGCGGATGAGCAAGTCGATCATGGACTACGTCTTCCGCCGCCTGGCGCTGGACTACCTGGACTTCGACACCCGCTCCGCGCTCGGCATCTACTCCGCCGACGAGCGTCAGCGCTACCTCGACACCGGCAGCCACCAGCCCGTCTCCAAGGGCTCCACGGCCGCCGAGCTCGTCGAGTCCGCCCCGGAGACCCTGCGGGAATCGGCTGAGTCCGAGAACGGCCCGTCCACGGCGGTCGAGACCGAGCGAGGAACGAGCGAGGGTATCGAGACCACGGCTGAAGCGGCCGAGATCCAGGCCGAGACCGCCAAGCCCGCCCCCTCGACGGCGCACACGTCGGCCGAGCTCCTCGAGGCCATCACCGGCTCCGCGGTCGATTCCCCGCTGTGCATGACCTGCGGCACCAAGATGCGCCCCGCCGGCTCCTGCCACGTGTGCGAGGGCTGCGGCAGTACCAGCGGCTGCAGCTGACCTAGCGGCGTAGCTAGCGGGGACGAGCTTCTAGCTCGTCCCCGCTCTTGCTCGTCGGTCTGAGGCGTTCTGGTCAAGCCGAGAGAAACTCTTGGTATCGGGACTGCAGTCGGGCTGAGTCAGGTTGGGCGGCCCTTGCCCGGGGGATCTTCATAAGGCGCTTGTCGTGCATGTCCTGGAGTCCGTGTCGGAGCATCGGTCCGTCGACCTCGTCAAGGATGTCTTGCCGGATGTGCAAGGTCAGGTCGTCAGGTCGAATGCCCAAAATTCTTGCGTCGAATGCGGCGTGGTGGATCTTGCACATGGCAAGCCCGTTGGGGACGACGGGCTGTCCGGTTGGTTGGCCGTCGGCAATGATGTGCGCAGCGTCGAGTAGCTTCGCGTGGCCGAGATTGCACACCGCGCAACGTCCCTCGTAAACGTGCAAGATCTGCGCGCGAAAGACTCGCTGGTGCAGCCGGACCTTGGTCAGTAGCTCCATGTAAGACCGGTAATCCGGGTCGTCAGCGTCGCCTTCACGGAAGTGGCGCTGCGCCGTATCGAGGGCGAGGGTGAACTCGAGATTCTCGGGAGCGTCGCCGACAACCCACACTGGATAGATGGGCTCGTACTGCGCGGGCGCCACCCCCACGAACCAGATGAGTGGAAGTTTCCGCTCCATTGCTCGGCGAAGCGCCACATTCTCCGAGTGCAGTGGATCGGTGCCGCGGTACTTGTAACGCTGCAGCCCATCCGCGCCGACGGAGTCTGCGTACGGCGGCATCTTCCCCGCCGGCGTGAAAGTAGTTCGGATGGCCAGGGCGGCGTCCATGCCTTGTGGTTTGCGGATGCCGCGCTGTCGGTCCATGAGGGGGAGCTGTCGCCCGTTGTACTCGAAAGTCGAGAGCCAGGAGTACTCGACGTTGTCTGTCGGGCGTTGGTCCAGCCACGCCATTGCCTTCTGTCGGACTGACTCGGTCTGTCCTGGACGGAAGGTCATGACCATGAGGGTATGCCGGGGTCGGACTGTGTCGCGATCGGAAGAACAGTCCTACCGCCGCGAAGGGTCACGGGGGTCATCAAACCGGGTATCCCTGACCAACGAGTAGACGGCGGAGTCGGTGAGCTTCGATGCACCTAAGCTGACTTCATGAGTGGGTCGCCTGAGTTCGAGCAAGTCTCTCTCGCGTTGCGTGACTTCATGCAGGCTCGGGACTGGACTCAGTTTCACTCCTCGGTCAATCTGGCGAAGAGCGTGGCGATCGAGGCTGGCGAGTTGCTCGAGTGCTTCCAGTGGAGCGACGAGGGTGACGACGAGCGGGTGAAAGGGGAGCTCGCGGACGTTCTCACCTACGCGTATCTACTCGCGGACAAGCTTGGCGCGGACCCTCATCAGCTCATCTTGGACAAGCTCGCCGTGACGGACGCCAAGTACCCGGTGGAGAAGGCCTACGGCAGCAGCGCGAAGTATGACCAGCTCTGACATCCACCGCGTCCCGTTCTCGCGGGATCCTGTGGTCGTCTGGGCCGAGGTCGATCCTCGCCGCAGCAACTGGCCCGTGGTCTACACCCTCGACGGGCCCAAGCACATCTATGTCGGGGAAACGACGCACGTCAGTACACGACTCCGGCAGCACCTCGGCAAGAAGAGCCAGAAGGACTTCGTCAACGTCCGCGTCATCGTTGACGACACGTTCAACAAATCCGTCTGCCTCGACCTCGAGTCCTACCTGATCCGGATGTTCGCGGGCGACGATCGTTACCAAGTGACCAATGCCAACGTTGGGCTCACCGAGTCCGACTACTACCAGCGCGCTGACTACCGCGAACGGTTCGAGGCGATCTTTGAGCGGCTCCGCGCCGATGGGCTGTTCAGCAAGTCGGCCGTGCAGATCGAGAACAGTGATCTGTTCAAGCTCTCGCCGTTCAAGGCGCTCACTACAGACCAGCGGGAAGCTGTGCTGTTCATTGTGGAGTCGTTGCTGCGTGACCTGCGCAGTGAGAAAGAGAGTCTCACCGTCGTTCAGGGGAGCCCAGGAACGGGCAAGACCGTCGTCGCCATCTACGTGATGAAGCTCCTGGCAGACATCCGGAGCGGTGTGGAGTCGGGCAATCGGGAAGACGATGCTGTCTTCGCCGGACTCTTCAACCCGACGAACGCTGAGCTGCTTCGTGGGTTTCGTGCTGGACTTGTCGTTCCCCAGCAGTCCCTGCGCAAGACCGTCCAGAACGTCTTTCGTAAGACTCCAGGCCTTCAGGCCTCGATGGTGATCTCCCCGTACGATGCCGCGCAGTCGTCGGAGCGATATGACCTGTTGATCGTCGACGAAGCGCACCGCCTCCAGCAGCTCTCGGCCACCATGGCCACGCTGATCACCAAGTTCAAGCACATCAACGCTCGGCTCTTCGGGTACCCGCACGGCGGTAACCAGCTCGACTGGATCCGGGCGTCGAGTCGTCACACGCTGCTGATGCTCGACGTCGACCAGACCGTCCGTCCGTCCGACATACCTGCCGCCACCCTCCGCGACGTTCAGATCGCTGCTGAGATAAGCGGGCGACTGTTCCCGCTTCGCTCTCAGATGAGGGTCCAAGCCGGTGAGGACTACACGCGGTACATCCGCGACATCCTGAGCGGGACACAGGCCGCGCCGCGTGGCTTTGCCCAGTACGAGCTGGCGCTCTTTGACGACCTGACGGAGATGCGTGAGCGAATTGAAAGCCGCGAACGGCAGCACGGACTGGCGCGGTTGCTCGCTGGATATGCATGGAAGTGGCGAAGCAAGTCGGACGGATCAGCATTCGACATCGAGATCGGTCACGAGCGACTGCGCTGGAACAGTACGGCGACAGACTGGATCAACTCGAAGACATCCGCGCAGGAGGTGGGGTCGATTCACACTGTTCAGGGCTACGACCTCAACTACGCCGGCGTCATCATCGGGCCGGATCTCCGCTACGCCGCCGAGCGCGGGCTCTACATCGATCGAGGCTCGTACTTCGACATCAAGGGCAAGGCCAACAACCACATGCTCGGCATCTTCTACAGTGACGACGACCTCAAGTCGTACATCGCCAACATCTACGCCGTGCTGCTCACTCGCGGGATGCGTGGCACCTACGTCTACGCCTGTGATCCGGGCCTGCGCGACTACCTGGCTCGTTTCCTGCCCCTCGCCGGTACAGGGCAGGGTGGAGATGCGTCGTGGCCCGAAACTGTGGCGGGCGAGCTGGAGCCCGATCAGGTGCGGCCTGGTAGTCAACGGCCCTAAGACAACGCGTTGATCGGTTGTGCGCAGTTCAATTGCGTGCAATGCTTGTTGTATGACGTCAGTCCGCCTCGACGACCAGCTGTGCTTCGCGCTGCATGCTGCCTCCCGCACGATGACCGCTGCGTACCGCGAACCGCTCGCACGCCTGGGCCTCACCTACCCGCAGTACCTCGTGCTGATGGCGCTGTGGGAGGACGACGGGCTCACCGTCTCCGCACTGGGCTGGCGGCTCAAGCTCGACAGCGGCACGCTGTCA
>JBQGDU010000645.1:0-1505 GCA_052039245.1 Aeromicrobium sp.
GAAGGTCTTCGAGATCAACCGGAACTTCCGCAACGAGGGCGTGGACTCCACGCATTCCCCGGAGTTCGCGATGCTCGAGGCGTACGAGGCCTACGGCGACTACGACACGATGGCCGCGCTCACGCAGGACCTCGTGCAGACCGCCGCGCTCGACGCGCTCGGGACGACGGTCGTCACGCTCGCCGACGGCACCGAGTACGACCTCGGCGGGCAGTGGGCGTCGCTGACGATGTACGGCTCGCTGTCGGAGGCGCTCGGCGAGGAGATCACGCACGACACCCCCGACGCGCGGCTGCTCGAGCTGCTCGACGCCGCGGAGATCGACCTCGCACCGTCGCAGCGCAACCACGGCAAGCTCGTCGAGGAGCTGTGGGAGCACCACGTGGGCTCCACGCTGTGGGCGCCCACGTTCGTGCGGGACTTCCCGGTCGAGACGTCCCCGCTGACCCGTGACCACCGCACCGAGAAGGGCCTGGTCGAGAAGTGGGACCTGTACGTGCGCGGCATGGAGCTGGCCACGGCGTACTCCGAGCTCGTCGACCCGGTCATCCAGCGCGAGCGCTTCGAGGCTCAGGCGCTGCTGGCCGCCAAGGGCGACGACGAGGCCATGCGGATCGACGAGGACTTCCTCACCGCCATGGAGCACGCGATGCCGCCGTCGGGCGGGATGGGCATGGGGATCGACCGGCTCCTCATCGCCATGACCGGTCAAGGCATTCGTGACACGATCGCCTTCCCGCTCGTGAAGCCGCAGGTCTGACGTTGTCATTGAAGGAGCTCTTGTGAACGGTTGGCAGGCAGTTCTCGCGGCGTTGCTGCCGTCGGTCGGAGTGGGCCTGATCTTCTGGTTCGCGATGCGCGCGATCATCAACGCGGACCGTTCGGAACGGCAGGCGCTCGCGCGTATGGACGCGGAAGACACCCGGACGGGTGCCACGGAGCTGCGAGAACCCTGAGAATATCGCTCCCCGTTTGACGCGAACATTCCCGGGGTGTCACAGTGTGCGCGTCAGCAATTCCCCAGTCCCGGGAGCATTTCATGGCACAGAAGGTGCAGGTCCTGCTCGTCGACGACATCGACGGCGGGACGGCGGACGAGACCGTCACCTTCGGTCTCGACGGCGTGACGTACGAGATCGACCTCACGTCGGACAACGCCGCCAAGCTGCGTGACGCGTTCGCCGAGTGGGTCGGGCACGCCCGCAAGGTGAGCGGCCGCTCGTCGGGTCGCTCCTCCGGTCGTTCCACCTCGTCCTCGTCGTCGCGCAGCGCGCGCTCCAACGAGGCCCAGGAGATCCGCGAGTGGGCCAAGGCCAACGGGCACCAGGTCTCCGAGCGGGGGCGCATCTCCGCGGAGGTCAAGAAGGCGTACGACGACGCCCACTGAGCGTCGTCCCACTGCGGGACGACGACGGGGCCGGCACCTGGTGGGGCCGGCCCCGTCGTGGTTCCCGGGCTCGTGGCCCGGGCGTGCACCCCGGGTCAGACCGGGCGGTTGACCGTCA
>JBQGDU010000646.1:0-15829 GCA_052039245.1 Aeromicrobium sp.
TCAGGTGCTCGAGCTCCTGCGCGAGGCGGTCGTAGGCCTCCTGGGTCACCCAGATGGTCTCGGTGGGCTGCGTCATGTGCGGCTCCTTCGACGTACGGAGCCCCAGGCACCTGCCTGGGGCTGAACCGGCGATGTTACCAGCGTTCAGCCCGCACGGCACGCTCTCAGCACTCCGGTGACCGCCCGACGTTCGGTCTCGACGTCGATCTCGAGCCGCTGACGACGCTGGTCCGTGGCCGGAAGCTCCACGGTGCGCTCACCGACGACGGAGTGGTCGAGCGCCTGGGCCTGCAGCGTGCAGGTGACGTCGACGGGGTCGGGACGTCGGACGTCGAGGGTGATCACGGTTCGGGTGTCGCTCACGATGTCGTACGCGTAGACGTCGGCGCTGACGGGAGGCTCGTCGAAGGCCACCCAGGCCGCCCAGGCGACGCCGAGGCCGATCGCGACCGTCGCGAAGGCCGGCCAGAACCAGCGGGGTCGCCGCCGTCGGCCGTACCGGGTCTGCAGGACGCTCACGGGGTCATTCTCTCAGGCGGGTCTTCGCGGTACGGCCCTCGGGACCAGTCGACGCGGCGACAGTGGGAAACTGGTGGGCGTGACTGAACAGCTGCGATTGATGCACGTGCACGCGCACCCGGACGACGAGTCGAGCAAGGGGGCGGCGTCGACGGCCAAGTACGTCGCCGAGGGGGTCGACGTGCATGTCGTGACGTGTACCGGCGGCGAGCGCGGGGACGTCCTCAACCCGAGCTTCGACCACCCGGGGATCGTCGAGAACCCCGAGCTGATCAGCGAGATCCGACGTGAGGAGATGGATCGCGCCCGCGAGATCCTCGGGGTGAGCCAGGAGTGGCTCGGCTGGGTCGACTCCGGGTGGCCGGAGGGCAACCCGAAGCCCCCGCTGCCCGAGGGCTGCTTCGCCCTCGTGCCGCTGGAGGAGGCCGCCGCGCCGCTGGTGCGGTTGATCCGTCAGATCCGTCCTCACGTGCTCACCACGTACGACGAGAACGGTGGCTACCCGCACCCGGACCACATCAAGTGCCACGAGATCAGTGTGTACGCGTTCGAGGCGGCGGCCGACCCGCAGCGTTATCCCGACCTCGGGGAGCCCTGGCAGGTGAGCAAGCTGTACTACCACCTGGGCTGGAACTGGCAGCGGCTCACGGCGATGAGCGAGGCGCTGGAGCGGCACGGTCTGGAGAATCCCTACGCCGAACGGATGGCGAAGTGGGAGCGCAAGCCGGAGGACGAGGCGCGTCTCACCACCAGCGTCGAGTGCGCGGAGTTCTTCGAGGTGCGCGACCAGGCCCTGCTCGCGCACGCCACGCAGAGCGACCCCGCCGGCTTCTGGTTCGCGGTGCCGCGCGAGATCCAGGCCGAGGCCTGGCCCACCGAGGACTTCCAGCTGGTGAGCTCGCAGGTCGAGACGTCCCTTCCCGAGGACGACCTCTTCGCCGGGCTCCGCTGAGGTCACCGCGGAGTCGGGGCGTACCCTGACGGCATGGGTGAGTTCCTGGTGCTGGTCGCCGCCGAACCGCGCGGTCTCGACCCCGAGTTCGTCAAGGCGGGCTGGTGGGGTCTCGTGATCGTCGTCGGCATCGCCATCGGCATCGTGATCCTGGCCCGGTCCCTCGGCAAGCACATGCGTCGCGCGGGGGAGCCCTGGGAGGGCGAGAGCACCGACCGCCCCGACGACTCGCCCACCGAGGACCGCGTCGACCGCTGACCGGCGGTACCGGCTCGGTCAGCGGCGCCGAGATGCCAGCAGTGCTGCGGTACGCCGCGCGCCGATCGCGGCCGTGACGACGGCTGCAGCCACGAGGAGCAGGAACGGCCAGTCGGGCTGGTCGGCCGTGATGGAGCCCTGGTCCTCGTTGAGCAGGCTGATGATGGTCCCGAGTGCCAGGGCGGTGCTGTAGGCGAACACCGCGCTCCAGACCCCGATCGGCAGCGCGAGGGACCACGGCCGACTCGTCGTCAGGACCGCGGCGCCCGCCAGCAAGGCGGAGATGCCCGCGACGACGACCAGCCCCACCAGGAACACGATGTGCATCGGCAGCGTGATGCGGTCGGCGAAGCCGTAGACGAACAGGAATGCCAGGAAGAGTCCCGCCGTGCCGACGACCACGTGTACGAAGAGCGAGGCGGCCAGGGCGAACAGGGCGGGTACGGCAGCCTCGCCGCGCGGCGGTCCCTCGGGTGGCGAGCTCATGCCGACGATCTTCTCATCGCGGTGGGGCCCGACGGGCGATCAGAGCCCGCGTTCGAGACGTGCCGACTCTCCAGGTCCCGCTCGCACCCTTCGGGTCCGAGCTCGCGCCACTGCTCCTGGGAGCACTCCACCGGCAGCTGGCTGACGGGAAGGATCGGCGCCAGGACGATGAGCGGCGCGGCCACCACCACGGGCACCAGCGCACGCAAGGACGCTCTGACGCACCACAGCAGCAGCGCGACGATCAGCAGCATCAGCGGGACGAGGCTCCAGAGCAGCATCCACGGGCTCGCTGACTCGCCGTCCCCGCAGATGAGCCTGCCGCGCAGCGTTCCCGGTGCCGTGACGGTCCCCTCACTGCCGTAGTAGCCGGGGCACTCATCGAAGCTGCTCCAGAACATCGCCCCGAGCATCGCTCCACAGCCCCACCACAGGGCGATGAGTCCGACGATCACCAGCACGTGGACGGGCCACGCGTACGACCGACGTCTCCTCATGCCGCTGAGCCCCATGGCAGGAGATCATGGCACGGAGCGGCGTGGACAGGTCCCGACCTAGGATCGTGACATGGCCGACGTCGTCCTGCTCGCAGGTCCGCCCGGTGCGGGGAAGTCGACGGTGGGGGCCGCCCTCGCACGGGGCCGTGATCGCGGGGTCCACCTGCACACAGACGACTTCTGGGCCGCCATCGTCGCCGGCGGGATCGCCCCCTACCTCCCGGAGGCCGACGAGCAGAACCGCACCGTGATGCGCGCCATCGGTGCGGTGGCGCGCCGCTACGCCGACGGCGGGTTCGACGTCGTGGTCGACGGCATCATCGGCCCGTGGATGCTCGACCTGCTCGCGACAGAGCTGACCGGCGGCGACGTCACGGTGCACTACGTCGTGCTCCGACCTGATCGTGACGAGGCGTTGCGGCGGGCGACGTCGCGCACCGGGCCGGATGACCTCGTCGACGAGGGGCCGGTGCTGCAGATGTGGGACGCGCTGGCCGATCTCGGCGCGCTCGAACGGCATGTCCTGGACACGACCGGCGAGCCCGTGGAACGCAGCGTCGAGCGCGTTCGAGGAGCGCTCCGGAAGCTGTCGCACGTGTGGGAAGGCTGAGTCCGCGGCTCGTCGTCGTCGCGACGTCCGTCGGTTCGGCTGGCAGGCTGGTGACGTGCCGAACCGACTCGCCGACTCGACCAGCCCGTACCTGCAGCAGCACGCCGACAACCCCGTCGACTGGTGGGAGTGGGGTGAGGGGGCCCTCGCCCTGGCCCAGGAGGTGGACCGCCCGATCCTGCTGAGCGTGGGGTACGCCGCCTGCCACTGGTGCCACGTCATGGCGCACGAGTCGTTCGAGGACGCGGCCACGGCGGACTTCATGAACGGTCACTTCGTCAACGTCAAGGTGGATCGCGAGGAGCGGCCGGACGTCGACGCGGTCTACATGCGCGCCACCCAGGCGATGACCGGTCAGGGTGGCTGGCCGATGACCGTGGTGCTCACGCCGGACGGGCAGCCGTTCTTCGCCGGCACCTACTTCCCGCCCGAGCCCCGGCAGGGCATGCCGGCGTTCACCCAGGTGCTGCAGGGGATCGCCGACGCCTGGCAGAACCGGCGCGATGAGGTGCTCGGCGTCGGCGCCGACGTGGTGAAGCACCTCGGCGAGCGGATGGACACGGCCGGGGACGTGCTCTCCGCCGACCAGCTCGACGAGGCAGCCGACGCGATCGTCGGGCAGCACGACGACGAGGCCGGCGGCTTCGGGGCGGCGAGCCCCAAGTTCCCGCCGTCGATGACGCTGGAGCACCTCCTGCGGCGTCACGCGCGCACGGGCGACGAGCGGACTCTCGCGGTGGTGCGCTCGAGCGCTGAGGCGATGGCTCGCGGTGGTGTCTACGACCAGCTCGGCGGGGGCTTCTCGCGGTACAGCGTCGACCGGTTCTGGCGGGTGCCGCACTTCGAGAAGATGCTCTACGACAACGCCCAGCTCCTGCGGGTGTACCTGCACCTCGCGCGCACCGAGTGGGCAGCGGGGCAGAGCGGTGAGCTGGCCGAGCGCATCGCTCGCGAGACGGCCGACTTCCTGCTCGCCGAGCTCCGCACGGACGAGGGTGGGTTCGCGTCGGCGCTCGACGCGGACAGTGCCGACGACCGGGGCGCCGTGCACGAGGGGGCGTACTACGCCTGGAACCCCAACCAGCTCATGAAGGTGCTGGGCGCCCAGGACGGCGCCTGGGCCACCCAGCTGCTCGGCGTCACGGGGCCGGGGACGTTCGAGCGAGGCTTCTCCACGCTGCAGCTGCGGAAGGATCCTGACGACGTCGGGCGGTGGTCCGACGTCCGGACGCGCCTGCTCACCGCGCGAGCCGACCGGAGTCGACCGGCGCGGGACGACAAGGTGGTCGCGGCGTGGAACGGGCTCGCCGTCACCGCGCTCGCCGAGGCGTCGGTGCTGCTGTCCGAGCCGCGCTACGCCGAGGCCGCGGTGACCGCGGCCGAGCTGCTCGCCACGGTGCACGGTATCGACGACGGGAGCTTCGTCCGCACGTCGCGCGACGGCGTCGCGGGAGCGAACGTCGCGGTGCTGGAGGACCACGGAGCCGTCGCCGAGGCCTTCGTCGCCGTCCTGGGCATCACGGGGGACGCGGTCTGGCTGCGCCGGGCGACACAGCTGCTCGACCGTGTGCTGGAGCACTTCGCCGATCCGGAGGGTGGCTTCTTCGACACCGCGGACGACGCAGAGTCTCTCGTGGTGCGGCCGCAGGACGCCTCCGACAACGCACACCCATCGGGTACCTCGGCGGTGGCGCACGCCTTCCTGGCGGCTGCGGCGGTCACCGGCGAGCCACGATTCCGCGACGGGGCCACGTCCGCCCTGCGCAGCGCCGCGCGTCTGGGCACCAACGTCCCACGGTTCGCCGGGTGGACGCTCGCGGCAGGGGAGGCGCTGCTCGCCGGTCCGGAGGAGGTGGCGGTCGTGGGCCCGTCCGGACCGGCACGCGACGCACTGCATCGTGCGGCGGTGCTCAGGACGTCGCCGGGCGCCGTCGTCGTCGCGGGCGAGGCCACCGACGACGTGCCGCTGCTGGCCGGCCGCGAGGTCTCCGTCCCCACGGCCTTCGTCTGTCGCAACTTCGTCTGCTCCCTGCCGGTCACGAACCCCGCAGAGCTGACTGCCTGAGGGCGTCGGGTCAGTCGGCGGGTGCGGCCAGCGGCTCGGCGTCGCGCTCGGCCAACAGCTGCAGCATGAGGTTCTGCTCCTGTTCCTGCTCCACGCTCATGCTCCGGGCGAAGGCGGAGACCGCGTCGAGAGAGGCCGACCGACGGCCGTGCTCGGCCATCTCGATGCCCCCCTCGTGATGCGCGAACATGAGCTGCAGGAAGTGCACCTCGAGCTCGCGACCCGAGAGCGACTCGAGCGCTGCGAGCTGTTCCTGCGACGCCATGCCCGGCATCGGCGGCTCGTCCTCGGTGTCCTGGTCGTCGTCGTCCTCGGACGACGCGCCGTGGCTGCCCGACCCGTGCCCGGCGTGCTCGGGGTCCATCCACGCCATCGGTGCGTCATCGCTCACCTGCGGTGCGTCCCAGAGCTCCAGCCAACCCCTCATCACGCCGACCTCGCGGCTCTGCACCTCCAGGGTGGACTCCGCCAGTGCGGCCACCTGACCGTCGACCCGGTCGCGCACGAGACGTGACATCTCGACGGCCTGGTCGTGATGGACCACCATGTCCTGGCTGAAGCCGATGTCGGCGGCCGTCGGCGCCAGGTCCGGTGTCGGGTCGTGGCCGTCCCCGTGGCCGACGCCGTGCAGCAGCAGTGCGCCGGCGCCGGCGCCGAGGAGGAAGAGCGCGAGGCCCCACGCGACGACGAGGGGACGTCTCATCGTCGTGGGCCGACTCCGTTGGTGAGCCGGGTCGTGACCAGTCCGTTGTCGGAGCAGGTGAACCACATCTGGTCGTCGCCGACGAAGAACGGGGGCGACATGCACCAGTCGGTCGTGAGGTTCGGGGTGACCGTCCCGACCAGGTTGGCCAGCGACAGGTCGCGGAAGGAGATCAGCGGCGGCGCGATCACGGCGAGTGCATGGGGTGAGTTGCCGAGCCTCCCGAGGTTCTCCGCTCCGCCGCCGATGCCTCCGGGGTTGTAGTAGGCGACCTCGGAGGGCCGTCGGACGTCGGAGATGTCGAAGACGCGGATGCCGGACTGGACGAAGCCGCATCCGAGGACGGAGGGGTCGTCGCGACGGTCGACGGTGCAGTAGTGCGCCTCGTAGCCCCACAGTCCGTTGCCCGTGGTGTCGGCCCGTCGCTTGTCCTGGTGCTCGGGACGATTGATCTCGAGGCGGATGTTGCGCACGAGTCGTGGATTGCGCGGGTCGGCGATGTCCAGCACGCGTGCGGACCCGCCCCCTGCCTCGTCGACGACCACGAGATAGGGCTTGCCGTCCTGGGTGATCGGGATCGTGTGCTGGGTGAGCTCGCCGTCGGACCAGCGGAGCCGACCGATCTGCCGGACCCGTGGGTAGGAGGAGCGGTCCTGGATGCTGGAGACGTCGAGCACCTGGACGCCACCGGGCAGCAGGGTCGTGCCGTACAGGGTGTTGCCGTCGTCGCTCACCGAGAGGCCGTGGTTGGTGAGACCGGTGGACCCGCCCCAGATCTTGCGCGGGCGGGTGGGGTCGCTCACGTCGATAGCAGTCACCCAGCCGCCCCCGGTGGACGTGGCGTAGTAGGTGCGACCGTCCGGCGCCCAGTCGCCCTCGTGCCCGACGACCGAGAGCGGGGCCGAGATGCGGGTGGAGCCGGCGACCCCGTTCGTCAGCCGGGGGTTCGTGCAGTCGTCCTTCACGTCGTAGACGTCGAAGGTGAAGGCGCCGACGAGGGCGGTGACGCCGACGGCGGCCAGCAGCCCGCGCTCCTCGTTGACCTTGAGCGTCTCCCACGTGCCCGCCTTCATCGCGGGGCTCTTGAGCGTGCGCACGCGCCGTGGTTCGGCCGGGTCCGAGACGTCGATGACCTGCACGCCGGCCTGGCCGTTGAGCAGCGACGTGCCGAACGACCCGAGGAAGACGCAGTTCTCGTAGCGTGCGCTGACGATGCCTGCTCCGGAGCCCTGGAACTGTCCCAGCTTCTCCACGTTGCACGAGTACGGGTCGAGACTGCGGCCGGACAACCGGTCGGCGCGGGGGACCTGCCCCTGCACGCCGGTCTCGGGAGCGGAGCCGGGTCCGCAGTCGGCGAGGCCGATCGGACTGTCCGGCGCGGGCTCGTCGGCAGCCACCGAGCCGAGCCCGACGGGCGCGACGATGGTGCCGACCACCAGGACGGCGACGGCGGCGAGATGACGGACGGAGCCCATGGTGAACCTCTCGACGTGACCGTGGTCACTCAGAAGGTAGCGGGATCACCGGCACCTGTAAACACGGTTCACACTGCCGTGAGAGGGCCGACGTCGATCACCTCGAGCACGGCGGTGCCGGCCTCGTCGCTCGCGTCGAGGTCGACGACGGCCGAGAAGCCCCAGTCGCGGTGGCCCTCCGGGTCGTCGAACGTCTGCCGCAACCGCCAGGTGCGATCCTGCGTCTCGCCATCGGTGTGCAGAGCGAGCAGTGCTGGGCCGCGAGCCTCGGGGCCGGTGCCGAGAGCGGGTCCTGACGTCGCGTACTCGGCGTCGTAGTCGGCCATCGCTCCGGCCCAGTCGACATCGGGATCAAGCTCGGCCAGGTCGTCCCACCGGCCCAGTGCCGCCAGCTCGACGCGTCGGAACGCGGCGTTGCGCACCAGCACCCGGAACGCGCGCTCGTTGCGGGTGACCGCGTGCGGCGGCCGACCGTCCTCAGCCACCTGACGAGCACGCTCGACGGTGTCCGGGTCCTTCGGGTCGACGAGGTCCTCCCACTCATCGAGCAGGCTCGAGTCGGTCTGTCGCACCAGCTCGCCGAGCCACTCGACGAGGTCGGTGAGCTCCTCGGTGCGGGCGGCGACCGGCACGGTGCGCGACAGTGCCCGGTAGACGTCGGTGAGGTAGCGCAGCACGAGCCCCTCGGACCGTGCGAGGCCGTACTCCGAGACGACCTCGGAGAAGGTCATGGCCCGCTCGGCCATCTCCCGCACCACCGACTTGGGTCGCAGCTCGTGCTCGCCCACCCACGGATGGCCCTGGCGGTACGTCTCGTACGCCACCTCGAGCAGGTCCTGGAGCGGCTTGGGATGCTCGACGTCCTCGAGCAGCTCCATCCGCTCCTCGTACTCGATGCCGTCGGCCTTCATCTGGGCGACGGCCTCGCCGCGCGCGCGGTCCACCTGGGCGCGGATGACGGCCCGGGGGTCCTCCACCGTCGCCTCGATGACGGAGACGACGTCGAGCGCGTAGTCGGGGGCGTCGCGATCCAGCAGCTCCAGCGTGGCGACGGCGAACGGCGACAGCGGCTGGTTGAGTGCGAAGTCGGCCTGCAGGTCCATGGTGAGGCGGAGCGTGCGTCCCTGCTCGTCCGGCGGGTCCACCTCCTCGACGACCCCGCCTGCCACGAGCGATGAGATGATCGCCTCCACCTCGGCGAGGAGTCGCCCCTGCGCCGCCTCCTCCTCGTCGCTCTCCGCGATCAGGCGGCGCAGTGCCTCGCGCGCGTCACCCGGCCGAGCCAGCAGGTTGAGCACCATCCCGTGACTGACCTGCAGACGTGACGCCAGGGCTTCGGGCATCCCGGTGGTGAGCCGCTCGAACGCCGCCTCGTTCCAGGTGACGTGTCCCTCGGGTGGCTTCTTGCGGACCACCTTGCGTCGCTTCTTGGGGTCGTCGCCCGCCTTGGCCAGGGCCTTGAGGTTCTCCACCTCGTGCTCGGGGGCCTGCACGACGACGTAGCCCGTCGAGTCGAACCCCGCGCGTCCGGCGCGCCCTGCGATCTGCGCGAACTCGCGCACCTGCAGCTGGCGTTGGCGGCGACCGTCGTACTTGGACAGGCCGGAGAAGAGGACGGTGCGGATCGGGACGTTGATACCGACCCCCAGGGTGTCGGTGCCGCACACCACGGCGAGAAGGCCTTGCTGCGCCAGCTGCTCGACGAGCCGGCGGTAGCGCGGGAGCATTCCCGCGTGGTGGACGCCGATGCCCATGCGCACGAGCCGGGAGAGGGTCTTGCCGAACGCCGACGTGAACCGGAACCCGCCGATCGCATCGGCGATGCGGTCCTTCTGCTCACGGTCGACGAGCTTGACGCTGCTGAGTGCCTGCGCCCGCTCCAGCGCGGACGCCTGCGTGAAGTGCACGATGTAGACGGGTGCCTGACGGGTGTCCACCAGCTCGGTGACGGTCTCCTGGACGGGCGTCGTCACGTACGACGACACGAGCGGCACCGGCCGCTCCGTCGACGTCACGAGTGTCGTCTCGCGACCCGTCCGACGCGCCAGCTCGGCCTCGAGCCGCGAGGTGTCGCCCAGGGTCGCCGACATGAGCAGGAACTGTGCCCGGGGCATCTCCAGCAGCGGCACCTGCCACGCCCATCCGCGGTCGGGGTCGGCGTAGTAGTGGAACTCATCCATCACGACGAGGCCGACGTCGGTGTCCGCGCCCTCGCGCAGTGCGAGGTTCGCGAGCACCTCCGCCGTGGCGGCGACGATCGGGGCGTCGGCATTGACGGACGCGTCGCCGGTCATCATGCCCACGTTCTCCGGACCGAACACGTCGCACAGGTCGAAGAACTTCTCACTCACCAGCGCCTTGATGGGTGCGGTGTAGACGGCGCACTCATCACGCGCCAGGGCCGCGGCGATCGCCGCCGTGGCGACGAGGCTCTTGCCCGACCCGGTGGGCGTCGCGAGCACGACGTTGGAGCCCGCGACGAGCTCGAGGATCGCCTCGTCCTGGGCCGGGTACAGCGAGAGTCCGCGCTCTTCGACCCACGCACCGATCGCGTCGTAGACGTCGTCCGGGGACGCACCGGTGGGAACGGTGAGGGAGGTCAACGCGTCTGGTAGGCCAGCAGGCTCAGGCCGACGTAGTGGACGATGAACGCCGCGATCGTGAGCGTGTGGAACACCTCGTGGAAGCCGTACCAGCGCGGCCACGGGTCCGGCCACTTGAAGCCGTAGGCGAGCGCTCCGAGCGTGTAGAGGCCGCCACCGACGATCATCAGCACCAGGACGGCGGTGGAGGCGTTGGCTGAGAACTCGCTCCAGTAGAGCACCGCTGCCCAGCCGAGCAGCACGTACAGCGGCACGTACGCCCACCGTGGAGCGCTGGTCCAGAAGATCCGGAAGGCCACGCCGAGCAGGGCTCCGCCCCACACGAGCGAGAGCATGATGACCGCCTCGCGGGTGTCGAGGATCAGCAGCGAGAACGGCGTGTAGGAACCCGCGATGAGCAGGAAGATGTTGGCGTGGTCGATCCGCTTCCAGACGATCCGGACCTCATCGGACCACGCGCGTGTGTGGTAGATCGCGCTGCAGGTGAACAGAGCCAGCGCGCTCACCATGAACACGGCGACGCCGGCGCGGACCTGGACGTCGTCGGCGATCACCAGCTTGACGAGGAAGGAGACGAACGACAGGGGAGCGGTGGCGGCGTGCAGCCATCCGCGGAGCTTGGGCTTGATCTCCTCGAAGTTGTCTCGGAACCGGTCGCCGATCTCCTCGACGGCGGTCTCTGGGACGCGCTCAGGTGCAGGGCGGGACATGTGGTGAGATTAGCGCCATGGGTCTGAGTGATCTCGCGTACGGGGCATACGAGCGCAGGATCCTTCGTCGTCTCGACCCCGAGCGCATGCCGCGGCACGTCGGCGCCATCGTCGACGGCAACCGCCGGTGGGCCAAGGACGCCCGCATGGGTCTGGAGCAGGGCTACGCCGCAGGCGCTGCCAAGGTCGATGAGTTCCTCGAGTGGTGCCACGACTTCGGCGTCGGCACGGTCACGTTCTGGGTGCTGTCCACGGACAACCTGCAACGTCCGGAGTCCGAGCTCGTCAGCATCCTCGACGCCGTCGAGGCGCTCGTGGGCCGGCTCGCCGACGACGGGAGGTGGCACGTGCGCCTCATCGGGAACCTGGAGCTGCTTCCCGAGGACTCCTCCGCGCGACTGCGTCGAGCCGCGGCAGCCTCGCCCGACGGTGAGGAGCTCATGAAGGTCAACGTCTGTGTCGGGTACGGCGGACGGCAGGAGCTCACCGACGCCATGCGGTCGCTGCTGCTCGCGGAGGCCGCCAAGGGTCGGTCGCTGGAGGACGTCGCCTCGACGCTCGTCGTCGACGACATCGCCGAGCATCTCTACACCAAGGGCCAGCCCGACCCCGACCTCGTCATCCGCACGTCGGGGGAGCAGCGGCTCTCCGGGTTCCTGCTGTGGCAGAGCGTGCACAGTGAGTTCTACTTCTCCGACGTCCTGTGGCCGGCCTTCCGCCGGGTGGACCTGCTGCGGGCGATGCGCTCCTACGCTGCGCGGGAGCGTCGCTTCGGCACCTGACGGCACGTCCGGCCCGCGACCTGGTCTCGATACGTCCTTGCCAGCTCCTTCGTCGCGCCAAGGACTACTCGACCAGCCGGGAACCGGCCGGGCCCCGGCTGGGTTCGGGGTCTGCTGCTTGCTCTCTACCCGCCGAGGTGGGTGGCCCGTGACCGTGAGGTGAGTCCTCGCTGGTCGAGTAGCCGGAGCGAGGGAGGCACGACCGACGCTTCGGCGTATCGAGACCAGGTCTGTGGTCACGCTGCTCCATCCGTCGCTCTACGAACTGTTCACGCGGGCGTAACGCACGTCCCAGCGTGTCGCCGCTCCCGGACCCGGGGGCGGACGTACGTTGCGAGGGTGTTGATGCTCGCCCCTGAGTGCAACCGGCCCACCCGCAACGAGGAGTAGGGCCGGCGCAGGTGGCGCGCGGGTCCTTCAGGAGTAGTCGTGAACGACACCAGCACCGCAGCGCCCCACGTGGCGACCGCCGGGTCGCCCGAGCACCGCACCTACGTCCTGGACACCAGCGTCCTGCTGGCCGACCCGGGTGCGATCAACCGGTTCCACGAGCACGAGGTGGTGATCCCGGTCGTCGTCATCACCGAGCTGGAGGCCAAGCGTCACCATCCGGAGCTCGGCTACTTCGCTCGCACCGCCCTGCGTCGTCTGGACGACCTGCGGGTCGAGCACGGCACGCTCGACGTCCCGCTGCCGATCGGCGACGAGGGCGGCACGATCCGCGTGGAGCTCAACCACACCAACCCCGAGGCGCTGCCTGCCGGGTTCCGCCTCGGCGACAACGACACCCGCATCCTGTCCGTCGCCAAGAACCTCGCCGACGAGGGGCACGACGTCACCCTCGTGTCCAAGGATCTGCCGATGCGCGTCAAGGCCTCCTCGGTGGGGCTGGCGGCTGAGGAGTACCGGGCCGAGCTCGCGCTGGAGTCCGGTTGGACGGGGATGACCGAGATCGAGGTCGAGAGCGCCGACCTCGACGCCCTCTACGAGGACGGCTCCGTCGACCTGGCGACCCTGACGTCCGGTCTCGACGGCGCTCCCGACCTGCCGTGCCACACAGGGCTGGTCATGCTCTCGGACAAGGGCAGCGGACTCGGCCGGGTGACGGCCGACAAGCGGGTGCAGCTGGTGCGTGGGGACAAGGAGGCGTTCGGCATCCACGGCAGGTCGGCCGAGCAGCGCGTCGCGCTCGACCTCCTGCTCGACCCCGACATCGGCATCGTCTCTCTCGGTGGTCGTGCCGGCACCGGCAAGTCCGCCCTCGCGATCTGCGCGGGCCTCGAGGCGGTCATGGAGCGGCGTCAGCACAAGAAGGTCGTGGTCTTCCGCCCGCTGTACGCGGTGGGCGGTCAAGAGCTCGGGTACCTGCCGGGCAGCTCCGACGAGAAGATGGGGCCCTGGGCGCAGGCGGTCTTCGACACGCTCGGCGCCGTCGTCTCGCCCCACGTGGTCGACGAGATCCTCGACCGGGGGATGCTCGAGGTCCTGCCGCTCACCCACATCCGCGGTCGTTCGCTGCACGACTCCTACGTCATCGTCGACGAGGCGCAGTCGCTCGAGCGCAACGTGCTCCTGACCGTGCTCTCGCGGGTCGGTGCGAACTCCAAGGTGGTGCTCACCCACGACGTCGCGCAGCGTGACAACCTGCGTGTCGGTCGACACGACGGCGTCGTCGCGG
The DNA here is from genome assembly GCA_052039245.1 of Aeromicrobium sp. Classification (GTDB taxonomy): domain Bacteria; phylum Actinomycetota; class Actinomycetes; order Propionibacteriales; family Nocardioidaceae; genus Aeromicrobium. Next base: position 13,339 of record JBQGDU010000646.1, read on the forward strand.
TGGTCGAGAAGCTCAAGGGCCACCCCCTGTTCGCCCACGTCACGCTCACCCGCTCCGAGCGCTCGCCGGTCGCCGCGCTCGTGACGGAGATGCTGGAGGACGTGAGCAGCTGACGGCTGACGGGTCGGTCGGAGCGCCGCACGATCTGGACCCTGGGACCGGGGCTCTGTGGCACAGTGGCACCGTGAACCTGAGGGGAGTGATGAGGGTGCTGTGCGCCCTCGTGCTGCTCGCCACGGCGGCCTGCGGAGCCGGTGAGGATCCCGACGACGGCACGCCCACCCTCACCTGGTTCACCGGTCCCGACCGGGTCGACGCCGAGTCGCTGGCCGAGGCGTGCACGACGGAGGCGGGCGGTGCCTACGACATCGAGGTCGAGGAGCTCCCGGCCGACTTCGACGAGCGGCACTCGATGCTGGTCCGACGGCTGACGGCCGAGGACGACTCGATCGACATCCTCACCCTCGACAACGCCCTGACCACGGAGTTCTCGGCCGCGCGTCTGCTCGCACCGATCCCCGACGACCTCGAGGCCACGTTCGCCGAGGAGGTCTTCCCCTCCGCGCTGCTCGCGGCGAGCGACGGCCGCCGGCTCGTGGTGGCCCCGTGGTGGTTCGACCCCTACCTGCTGTGGTGGCGGGGCAACACCGCCGAGCGGGTCGGCCTCGACGTGAACGAGCCGGTCGCGTGGGAGGACCTGCTCGCGGGCGCGGAGCGTCTGGACGCCCGCATCGAGGTGGACGACCCGTCCGGCAACGCGCTCCCGCTCCTCGTCAACGCGCTCCTCACCGGAGCCGGTGGCACGATGCTCGAGGGGCAGGGTCGAGATCCCGAGCTCGGACTGGACTCCGAGGCCGGCTCGACCACGGCCGGCATCGTCGAACGCCTGGGCGGCACCGGGTTCGAGGCTCCGAGCGCGGAGGCTCCGGAGAGCTTCGCCGCCCGTACCGGCACGTTCCTGCTGGCCCCCAGCTCCGTGGTGTCGGAGGAGGCGCTCACGAGCGTCGGCCGCGACCTGCAGTGGACAGGGTTCACGGTGCTCGACGCCGAGGCCGCGCCCCCGGCGGACGGGGCGGGACTGGCCGTGCCGTTGTACGCACCGCACTCCGACCTGTCCTACGACGCCATCGGCTGCCTGACCTCGGTCACGTCGATGCGAGAGATGATGGTCGACTCCGGACACAGTGCCGCACGGGCCGACGTGTACGAGGACGACGAGGTGGTCGCCGGCTATCCCCTGGCCGACGTCACCGAGCCGTCGGTCCGCGCTGCGGCCTCGCTGCCCTCCACTCCCTACTGGCCCCGGGTCCGGCAGGCCCTCGTCGACACGTGGACGCCGGCCGCCGACGTCGACCCGGGTGACACCCCGGGACGCTCGGAGCGCGCTGTGCGTGACGCCGTTGCCGGGAGGCTGCCATGAGGTGGCCCGGCCGCGCCCGGCGGGACCCGGAGACCGACGCCCCGGACCTGGACCCGGCGGGGGGCGAGACGAACGAGCGCGACGAGGGCCTCCGGGCCGAGCCCGAGCCCAGGCCAACGGTGCCGACGGTGCCGACGGAGAGCGAGCGCGGGCCCGTCGTTCCGCACGCCGACACCGCGCCCGGCGGAACGGTGGACACCGGACTCGGCGAGGAGCCGGAGCCAGAGGCCGATCGGGTGACCTGGGAGCCTGCCCCCGTCCTCACGCGGGAGCACGCCGCCGAGGAGTCCTCGCGTCGACGCCGCGAGCTGCGGTCACGTCGTCCCCGACCGCTCGAGCGCGGCGGCCTGGGATGGGTCCTGCCCGCGATCCTCCTCCTGCTGGTGGTGACCCTGTGGCCGCTGGGTCGTGCGGTCTACGACTCGCTCTTCCGTGCCTCGCTCGTGGCTCCGGACGATCGCAGCTTCGTGGGCCTCGACGGCTACCTCTCGGTCCTCGGCAGCGGCACCTGGTGGTCCGCCGTCTCCACGACCCTGGGCCTCGTCGTGGTCGCCGTGCTCCTGCAGCTGGTTCTCGCGGCGGCGTTCGCCACCGCGCTGCGTCGGGTGAGCCACGGGGTGCGCTGGCTGCAGGCCGTCCTGCTCGTCCCGTTCGGGCTGCTTGCCGTCGTCACCGCCACGATGTGGCGCGACGGCCTGACGTCAGGCTTCGGGCCGCAGTGGTTCGGCTACGACGGTGAGTCCGCGGCGGCCGGGGTGGCGGCGCTGCTGGCGTCGGAGGTCTGGCGGGGCACGGGCATCACGACGCTCATCCTCCTGGCTGGCCTGGCGCGTGTCTCGCCGTCGTTGCGGGAGGCCGCCGTGGCCGACGGGGCCAACGCCTGGCAGCGCTTCTGGCGGGTCACCCGACCGGCCGCGGCGCCGGCGATCGCGGTGGCGGTCACGTATCGCTCCCTCGACGCGCTGCGAGTGCTCGAAGGGCCGCTCCTGGCGTCGCCGGACACTCCCGACACCGTCCCGCTGCTCGTGTGGGACTCGACGTTCGAGTCCTTCGAGCTCGGTCTCGGCGCCG
>JBQGDU010000647.1:0-3831 GCA_052039245.1 Aeromicrobium sp.
CGAGCCCGGGGAGTCCGTCGAAACCGCCCAGCTCGAGTGCTTGCCGCACCGGTCGGCCGGTGATGACCGCGACGCGGCCGAGACGGGCACCCAGCACCTGCAGCGCCCGCACCGAGTCCGGGTGCGCGAAGGCCCGCGACGGATCGGGGACCACGTGCGCGAGGGTGCCGTCGAAGTCGAGGCCGAGGAGGGTGTCCGAGGGGTCCTCGAGGAGGCGTGGATCGGGATCGATGCCGTGGGGGCGCGCAGGCATGCGCGCCATCATGGCACCGTGACGACCAGCACCGGGAGGCGGTCGCCCGCCATGCCCTGCACGGCCGGTGCAGTGGCCCCGATCCCGAGGTCCTCGGCCAGCAGCTCGGCCTCCTCCTCCCGGCCTGCCGGGTAGTGCACGGCCGTCTGCGCCGCGCCCGCTCGCCAGTTGCCGACGCCCAGCAGCGTCCAACCGGACTGCGTCACGCGCCCACCGACCTGGGCTGCGAGCCCCTGCACGCGCGTGGCGTTGAGCACGCTCACCCCGATGTCCTGCCGGCTGACCTCCGGGGTCGGCGACGGCGTCGGGGACGGTGTCGTCCTGGTGGGAGAGGGCGTCGGGGACGGTGTCGTCCCGGTCGGGGAGGGAGTGGGCGAGGGCGTCTCGCTCTCCGTGGGCGCCGCGACCGTGCGGCCGTCGCCGGAGGGACCGTACTCGTCCCACGTGAGCCAGCCGAGCGCACCCACGCCGACCAGACTCACGACGGCGAGGACACCGAAGATCCATCCGGGCAGCACGGAACCCCGCCGGCTGACCGTCCTGCGGTGACCACCCACGGACGGCTCGTCAGACGTCGAAGCCGAGGCGCCGCGCCGAGCGGCTCCTCTGGCGCTGGGCGCGCATGCGACGCAGGCGCTTGACCAGGAGCGGGTCGAAGGCGAGGGCGTCGTCGCGGTCGATGAGAGCGTTGAGCACCTGGTAGTAGCGGGTGGAGGACATGTCGAACTTCTCGCGGATCGCCTGCTCCTTGGCACCGGCGTACTTCCACCACAGCCGCTCGAGCGCGAGGATCTCGCGATCGCGCTCGCTGAGAGAGCTGGTCTGGCCCGCGACGTCCTGGCTCGACTGCTCCACTGCGCTCATGGACCCGATCCTACGGCACGAATGACAGGCCTGTCATTCGGTTCGCCCCATGTCGTGACCGTGTCTACCCTCGTCCCATGAGCGTGTCCTGGGGAATTCTCGCCACCGGCAACATCGCGCACAAGCTCGCGAGCGACCTGTCCCTGGTCCCCGGGCACCGGCTCGGCGCGGTCGGATCGCGCACTGCCGCGTCCGCCGAGGCGTTCGTCCGCGAGCACGGTGACGCCGACACCCGCGCCCACGACTCCTACGAAGAGCTCGCGGCCGACCCGGACGTCGACGTCGTCTACGTCGCCACGCCACACAGCCGGCACGCGGAGGACGTCCGGCTCTGCCTCGCTGCCGGCAAGCACGTCCTGTGCGAGAAGCCGCTCACCCTCGACGCGGAGTCGGCCCGCGCGCTCGTGCAGGAGGCTCGTGCAGCAGGCCTCCTGCTCGCCGAGGCGATGTGGATGCGCACCAACCCGGCGATCCGGCGCACCGTCGAGCTCGTGGGGGACGGGGTCATCGGCACCGTGCGCCAGGTCCGCGCCGACCTCGGCTTCGTGGGACCGCGCGATCGCGAGCGACTCTGGCGACCCGAGCTCGGCGCGAGCGCCCTGCTCGACCTCGGCATCTACCCGCTGACGTTCGCGAACCTCGTCCTCGGCCCCCCGGAACGGATCGCGGCAGCGGCCCACCTCGACGCGAACGAGGTGGACCTGTCCGGCGGTGCCACGCTCGTGCACGCCGGCGGAGCGGTCTCGAACCTCAGCTGGACCCAGGAGGCGTGGTCCGACAGCCGCGCGAGCATCGCCGGCGACGTCGGCCGGATCGAGCTCCCGCCGCGCTTCCACCACCCGGACCACCTCGACGTGGTGGTCGACGACGTCACCGAGCGCATCGAGCTGCCGCGGACCGGACACGGGTACAGCCACGAGATCGAGGAGATCGGCCACTGCCTCGCCGAGGGGCGCACCGAGTCCGAGCTGCTCCCCCTCGCAGCGACGCTCGACGTCATGGACCAGATGGACCGGATTCGCGCATCGTTCGCGTCCGCCTGAGGAGGTCGCCCCGTCGGCGAGCGCGCGACCGTCCCTGCGCACGACTAGGGTGATGTCATGGCGCCAGGCACCGCGGACTTCGTCGTCATCGCGAACCGGCTGCCCGTGGACCGGGTCGTCGACTCCGATGGCCGCACGACCTGGCGCACATCGCCCGGCGGACTCGTCACGGCGCTCGAGCCGGTCATGCGGCGCAACGGCGGAGCGTGGATCGGCTGGCACGGCGCGGCCGACGAGCGGCTGCGACCCTTCGAGCACGACGGCATCAAGCTCGTCCCGGTCCACCTGACGTCGCAGGAGGTCACCGAGTACTACGAGGGGTTCTCCAACGCGACGCTCTGGCCGCTCTACCACGACGTCGTCGCGCATCCGGAGTTCCACCGCGAGTGGTGGGACGCCTACGTCGAGGTCAACCAGCGGTTCGCGCAACGCGCCGCCAAGGTCGCCCGCAAGGGTGCCGTGGTGTGGGTGCAGGACTACCAGCTGCAGCTCGTGCCGCAGATGCTGCGCGAGCTGCGCCCGGACCTGCGGATCGGGTTCTTCCTGCACATCCCGTTCCCGCCCACGGAGCTGTTCCAGCAGCTGCCCTGGCGGGTCGAGATCCTCGAGGGCCTGCTCGGCGCGGACCTCGTGGGCTTCCAGCTCCCCGGGGCAGCACAGAACTTCGTCCGACTCGTACGCCAGCGCGTGGGGCACAAGACTCACCGCGACACCGTGTACCTGCCGGACAACCGCACGGTCGCGGCTCGCGCCTACCCGATCTCCATCGACGCGCAGGGGTTCGAGGAGCTTGCGCGCTCGCCGCAGGTCGAGCAGCGGGCCGCGGAGATCCGCGAGAGTCTCGGGAACCCCGACCGCGTGTTCCTGGGCATCGACCGGCTCGACTACACCAAGGGCTTGAGACAACGGCTCCGCGCGTTCGGCGAGCTCGTCGCCGAGGGTCGGGTCAACGTGGACGACGCCGTCTTCGTGCAGGTGGCCACCCCGTCGCGCGAGCGCGTCGACCAGTACCGGATCCTGCGCGACGACATCGACCGGCTCGTCGGACGGATCAACGGCGACGTCGGCCGCATCGGCGAGCAGCCCATCACCTACCTGCACGCCTCCTACCCTCGGGAGGAGATGGCGGCGTTGTACCGGGCAGCCGACGTCATGGTCGTGACGCCTCTGCGCGACGGGATGAATCTCGTCGCCAAGGAGTACGTGGCCTGTCGCTACGACGACGAGGGCGCACTCGTGCTGAGCGAGTTCGCCGGCGCGGCCGCCGAGCTGAAGCAGGCCTACCGCGTCAACCCCTACGACATCAACGGCATGAAGGCCGCGCTGATGGAGGCCATCGAGGCTCCGCGGCGCGAGCGCGTGCGCCGCATGAAGGCGATGCGCAAGCAGGTGGTGGAGAACGACATCGAGGCGTGGGCCACGCGCTTCCTCGACGAGCTGGACTCGTTCGGCGAGATGCACGACAAGAAGATGCGGCCCTCCCGCGCCCGCTGATCGTCCTCCCGGTCGCTCACAGCAACCGGCCCACGGCATCGAGGGCGAGGAGCACCCCGACGATCCCGACCACCCAGGCGACGGCGGTGCCGGCCTTCTCGGTGAGCCAGGCACTCACCCGCTCGAGCAACGGCTCGACCAGACGCCGGGCCGCGAGGCGGAGCGCGAGTGCGACGA
>JBQGDU010000648.1:0-1970 GCA_052039245.1 Aeromicrobium sp.
CGTCGTTCACCACCTGGACGGCACCACTCACCCGCCCGACGCCCCGCACCTCCAGCTCCACGGCGCCGCCGAGCAGGGACCGCCACGACGTCTCGGCCCACTCCTCGTCGCGCAGGTCCGCGACGAGCGCGTCCCGCTCCGCCAGCGCATCGTCCTCGACCTGTGCCTCCAGGTCGGCGAACAGTCGGTCCCAACGCACGACACGACCCTAGGGCATGCCGACGGTGTGGATGCACTGTTGACGAGCGACTCGATTCGACCTTCAATGTCATCAAACGTCATCAAACGACATCATCGGGGACTTCATGCTCAGCACCGTCGGACGCATCACCGCACTCATCGCCACCGGGACCGTCGCGGTCGTCGGCCCCCGGCTCCCCCAGACGGCATCGGCGATCACCGAGGAGCACCTACCGGCCGCTCTCACCGGCCTGCTGGAGCTCGGACTCCTCGCGATCGCGTCCTGGGCGCTCGGCTGCCTCACCCTCGGAAGCCTTCGTGGCGCACCCGGTCGGTTCGGGCGCGCGTTGCTGCCCACGGCACTGCGCACCGCGGTCTTCACCGGAGTCGCCGGGACGGTACTCGTCGGCCCTGCCCACGCCGCCGACGGCGGCTGGCCGCTCGACGGGCTGCAGCTGCCCGACCGTCCCGCCGTCGCGGCACCGGAGACCACTGCACCGCGGGACCACACGGCAACCTCGGCCCCTACCGAGATCCTCGTCCAGGACGGCGACACCCTGTGGTCGTTCGCTCGCGAGGGACTCGACGACGAGGTGACGGACGCCCGGGTGGCTCGGGAGACCCGACGCTGGTACCGAGCGAACCGCGAGGCCATCGGAGCGGACCCCGACCTGCTCCGGCCCGGGCAGCGGCTGCGTGCTCCCGCCGCGACGGAGGAGGACCGATGAGGACGGCCGTCGCGCTCTCCCAGCGTCCGCGCCCGTGGATCGAGGCCGACGAGCACCCCGCTCCGGGGCAGGTGCCGCTGCCCTTCCCCGGCATGCCAGCGGTCTTGCCGGTGCCGGTGGAGCGATCCGACGCCCGGCACGCCGGACGCGCCATGCACCAGCCCGTCGCGCGGTTCATGCAGGCACTGACCGAGGTGCTCTCCGGCGAACGCCCCGTACGTCAGATGGCGGCCTGGATGACACCCGACGTCCACGAGAGCCTCCGGTCCCGCCTGGCGGTCGGGGCCCGCCAGGTGCGCCGCCCGGGCGCGAGCGCCGCCCGACTCGTCTCCGTCCACGTGGCGATGGTCGACGACGAGGCCATGGAGGTGGCCGGTCGGATGGTCCACCGCAGCCGGTCCCGGGCCCTGGCGGTCCGGCTGGAGCTCCTCACCAACCACCGCGGCCGACGCTTCTGGACCTGCACCGCGCTGGAGTGGGCCTAGGGTGCGGCTCCCCCGTTCGCTCGCGCGAGCTGAGGGCCCACGCCCTGGGGACCCGGGACGTCAGCGGTTGCGCTTGCGCGACTGCCGCTGCTTCTTGGCCTTCTGACGAGCCTTGGCCTTGGAGTTGGACTGACGCTGACGCTCGTTGGCCTCCGGCTCGGCAGCATCCTCTCGACGGACCTCGGGATCGCCGTCCTCGCTCGGAGCCGAGTACGCGAGCTTCTGCTCCTTGCGCGCCTCCAGGCCCTTGGCCGAGAGCTGCGGCTCGTCCTCGTCGTCCTCGTCGGCCCCGCCCGTGGTCACCTCCACGTCGAGGTTGAACAGGAACCCGACCGACTCCTCGGCGATGCCGCCCATCATGGCGGTGAAGAGGTCGTACCCCTCGCGCTGGTACTCCACCAGCGGGTCCCTCTGGGAGTAGGCGCGCAGACCGATGCCCTCGCGCAGGTAGTCCATCTCGTAGAGGTGCTCGCGCCACTTGCGGTCCAGCACGCTGAGCAGCACCTTGCGCTCCAGCTCGCGGGTGACCGGCGTGGTGAGCTCGTCCTCGCGGCGCTGGTAGGCCGCGAGCGCGTCC
>JBQGDU010000649.1:0-4161 GCA_052039245.1 Aeromicrobium sp.
CGGCCCCGGGGCGCCCGGGGGGGCGCGGGGCCGCGGGGAAGCCCCGGCGGGGGGGGCGCCGCCGGGCCGAGCGGCGTCTGGGGCGCCGACGTCCTGGGTGACTCGGACTTCTCCGAGGCCCTGCTCGCGCAGGGAGCGGACTCGGTCACCGACGCGTTCTACGGCACTGCGGCGCTCATGCTGGCGGTGATGTGCGGCGCGTACGCCGTCTCCTCCGCCCTGCGCCCGCGCGGCGAGGAGGTGTCCGGTCGCAGCGAGCCTCTGCTGGCGGCGCCGCTGTCGCGTCTGCGATGGGCGTTGGGGCACACGGTGCTGACCCTGGCCGGGGTCGTCGTCGTGCTCGCGGCGGCCGGTCTCTCGATGGGCGCCGTGCTCTCCGTCGTCGTCGGCGACGGCAGCCAGGTGCTCCGCCTCGGTGGTGCGACGCTCGCGTACGTCCCCGCCGTGCTCGTCCTGTCCGCGCTCACGCGTCTCGCGTACGGGCTCGCGCCCCGTCTGGCTGCGCTGGGCTGGCTCGGCCTGGCGTTCTGCTTCGTCGTCATGATGTTCGGCGAGGTCTGGCGGATGCCCGAGTGGCTGCGCAACGGCTCCCCGTTCGAGCACCTCGCCACGGTCCCCGTCGAGGGCTTCGCGCCGTGGCCTGCGCTCGCCGTCGCGGCGGTGGCGCTGGCCCTGAGTGCTTCCGGCCACTGGTTGCTGACCCGACGGGACATGGTCTCGGCCTAGCGCCGTCGGTCGGCGGGCTCGTAGGCGGTGTAGACGACCCCGTTGGTGAAGGTGCGCGACTGGAGCGGGCGGAGCCGACGCTCGACGTCGTCGTCGGGGAAGAGGCCGCGGCCCTCGCCCTGCCAGACCGGGAAGGTGAACAGCCGGTACTCGTCCACCAGGCCCTCGGCCGCGAGCGCGTGGCAGAGCCGGATGCTGCCGGTGACGACGGTCTCGCCGCCCGCGCGCTCCCGCAGTGCATGCACCCGGGCGATCGGGTCGGGGTCGATCACGGGGGTGTTCTCCCACTCCGGGTCGGTGAGCGTGGAGGAGATCACCTGCTTCTCCACGGTGTTCAGCTGCTCGTGGACGCCGGTGGTGTCCTCGGTGAACGCGGGCCAGAAGCCGCGCAGATCGGTGAACGTCCGCCGGCCCAGCAGGAGCACCTCCTCGCGGGCGCTGAGCTCACCCAGGAACGTGGCGAGCTCCGCGTCCTGGTCGGTGGGGTCGAACCAGTCGCCGATCATCTCGATTCGGCCCTCCAGCGTGATGTTCTGGGTGACGACGATGCGCATGGGTCGACGGTGCCCGACATCGCGTGGCGGCGCGCGCCGAGCCGATGGACTAGAACACGCGTTCGAACTGACGTAGCATCGCTGCCATGTGGTTCCAGGCCTCGCTGCTCGACTCCGGCGACGTCGGGACGGTCGGATCCCTCGATGCCGCGGTGCAACGCCGCGAGCTCGCTGCGGGCGCCTGGGTGGACGTGCGACCGGCGTGGATGGCAGGCGCCGACCCGTTGTTCCTGCGCCTGCAGACGGAGGTCCCGTGGCGGGCGGAGAAGCGCGAGATGTACGAGAACACCGTCGACGTCCCGCGGCTGCTGTGCCACTACGGCGCCGGCCAGGCGCTGCCCGACCCAGCGCTGGAGCAGGCGCGCTCCGCACTGAGCGACCACTACGCGGAGGCGTTGGGGGAGCCGTTCGTCACCACGGGTCTGTGCTACTACCGCGACGGCCGCGACAGCGTCGCGTGGCACGGCGACCGCATCGGGCGGGGGCGCTCGGACGACACGATGGTCGCCATCCTGTCGCTCGGTGCACCGCGTCGGCTGAGCCTGCGTCCGCGTCCGGGCGGACCGGCCGACCTCGCCGGAGAGCCGTCGATCGGCTTCGTGCTCGGCCACGGCGACCTGCTCGTCATGGGCGGTTCGTGCCAGCGCACGTGGGACCACGCCGTCCTCAAGACGGCCAAGGCCGTCGGGCCGCGGATCAGCGTGCAGTTCCGCCCCGCCGGAGTGCTCTGACGTCCTACCCGACGTCGTCGCTGCCGTCGGTCTCTGTGCCGTCCGTCTCTGGGGCGCGGTCCTCCTCGCTCAGCGGCTGAGGCCCGTTCTCCACCTCCTCGGCCGGCACCTGGAACTCACCGGCCTCGGGGTCGAACTCGCGCTGGGTGTTGTCCACCTCGGCGTTGATCGGGCGGTTCTCGGGGTCGAGGCGCTCCTGACGCTCCTGCTCGATCTGCTCGGCGTCGTCGTCGCTCACCTTGTCCTCCTCGGAGTAGCCGTCGTCGACGCGCTGGTCCACGTCGATCTCGATGTCGTCCTCGTCGTTCGTGATGCCGTCGGCCTCGGCGGACTGCTCGCTCATGATGGTTCCCCTCGGAAGTGGTGATCGTCCTCACTGGAACGGAGAAGGGGACGCGTCGCAAGTCGAAGCGGGTCGACGACCGTTGTCGAGGGGCTGCCCACGCCCTAGCGTGGCCCCATGAGCCGGATCTTCAGGCAGAGCGTCGCGTCGGTCCATCCTCTGTACGTGGCCAAGCTGGAGCGCAAGGGGCGGACCCGGGCCGAGCTGGACGAGGTCATCACCTGGCTGACCGGGTTCGACGACGAACAGCTGCAATGGCATCTGGACGCGGGGACGACGTTCGAGGACTTCTTCGCCGCGGCGCCCATGAACCCCTCGTCCTCGGCCATCACCGGCGTCGTGTGCGGCGTCAGGGTGGAGGACGTCGAGGATCCCCTCATGCAGAAGATCCGCTACCTGGACAAGCTCGTCGACGAGCTGGCCAAGGGCAGGACGATGGAGAAGGTGCTGAGGTCCTGATGCCTGTGCGTCCGGAGTCCGTCGTCGTCGACGCCCACGATCCCGAGGGTTTGTCGCGATTCTGGGCTGCTCTGCTGGGGCGTGGTGCGCCAGTGCCCGACGCGCGCGGTGGTCTGGTGCTCGCGGCCGATGAGGAGCCCGGCTTCGCGCTGCGGTTCGTCCCGACGTCGGAGCCGAAGCGGGTGCCCAACCGGATCCACTTCGACCTGACGAGCGCCACCGCAGAGGACCAGCAGGCGACGGTGGACCGTGCGCTCGCGCTGGGCGCGAGCCACCTCGACGTCGGCCAGCGCCCGGAGGAGGGGCACGTCGTGCTGGCAGACCCCGAGGGCAACGAGCTGTGCGTGATCGAGGCGGGGAACCGCTTCCTGGCGGACACGGCGTTCATCGGTGCGCTGTCCTGCGACGGGTCACAGGACGTGGGGTACTTCTGGAGCGCGGTGCTCGACTGGCCGCTGGTGTGGGACCAGGACGAGGAGACCGCGGTGCAGTCGCCGCTCGGTGGCTCCAAGATCGCCTGGGGCGGGCCGCCGCTGGACCCGAAGGTCGGCAAGACGCGCTGGCACCTCGACCTGGTCGCGTCCGGTGGGGTGGAGGTCGAGGTGCAGCGGTTGCTCGGCCTCGGTGCGACGCGGGTGGACATCGGTCAGGGGGACGTCGACTGGGAGGTGCTGGCAGACCCGGACGGCAACGAGTTCTGCGTGGTCCCACCGGCCTGACTCCCGACCGCGGGACGTCTCGGACGCCCTGCACGGTCGGCCGCATCGGACGATGAGGTCGGTCCCGGTGGGAGTCGTGGAGGTCGGGGCCGCCGTCCCCCGGCGGAGACGGCGTCGCACGCGAAGGGCGATCTGCCAGAATGATCGCGACATGGCGGGTACGGAGGGGGAGTGATGGGCGCTCAGGACGGCGAGTCCCAGCGTCAAGGCATCCAGTCCGTCGAGGTCGGGGTCCGCATCCTCGCGGCTCTGGAGAGTGCCGGACGCCCCCTCACCCTGACGCAGGTCAGCCAGCGCTGCGGCATGCAGCCCAGCAAGGTCCATCGCTATCTCGTGAGCTTCTGTCGTGCCGGGCTGACCTGGCAGGACCCGAACACCGGCCTCTACGACTTCGGGCCCGCCATGCGCCGGATGGGTGCGGAGGCTCTGCGTCGCACGGACGAGGTAGGCGCCGCGGCCAGCCACGCCGCACAGCTGAGGGACAGCACCGGCCACTCGGTCAACGTCGCCGTCTGGAGCGACGCCGGACCAGTGGTGGCGCACTGGTCCTGGGGGGCGTTCCCGCTGAGCGTGACGATCCGCATCGGGGCCGTGCTGCCCCTTCTCACCTCGAGTATCGGGCGGGTCTT
>JBQGDU010000650.1:0-2615 GCA_052039245.1 Aeromicrobium sp.
CCCGGACGCAGGGTGCGTCCGGGGCCGCCCAGCCGGTCGGGGCCAGCCGGTCGGGGCCTGCCGGTCACTCCCGCCCGGCACCCACCGCGTTCCGAGCGATGTCGGCCTTGCGGTCCGCAGCCTGGGAGGAGAGCTCGAGACCGCTGGCCGGACCGTCGTCCTTCTCCATCAGCATCTCGACGTCCACCTCCCGCGGGTGGTCGAGCACGTGACTGAGTCGTTCACGGTCCAGGTCCCCGGTCCATCGGGCGATCACCAGGGTGCCGATGCCGTTGCCGGTGAGGTTGGTGATGGCGCGCCCCTCGGACATGAAGCGGTCGATGCCGACGATCAGGGCCAGTCCGACGAGCGGGATGATGTGGTCGAACGCCGCGATCGAGGCGGCGAGCGTGACCAGTCCCGCACCGGAGACACCGGCGGCGCCGTTCGACGAGACGAGCATGAAGGCGAGCAGGCCGATCTGGGTCCAGATCGGGACGTCGATGCCGAACGCCTGCGCGATGAACAGTGCGCCCATCGTCATGTAGATGGCCGTGCCGTCGAGGTTGAAGGAGTACCCGGTCGGGATGGTCAGACCGACGACGTGCTTGGGCGTCCCGGCAGCCTCCATCTTGGTCATCATCCGCGGCAGGACGGTCTCGGAGGAGGACGTGCCGAGGACGATGAGCAGCTCGTCCGTGATGTAGCGGATGTACTTGAAGATGTTGAACCCGGCCATCCAGCAGATCGGTCCGAGGATGCCGAAGATGAACAGCAGACAGGTGGCCCAGAAGGTCAGCATGAACATCAGCAGGTTGCCGAGGATGGCGCTGCCGTGCTCGCCGATGGTGAACGCGATGCCGCCGAAGGCGCCGATCGGGGCCACCCACATGACGAGCTTGATGACGCCGAACATCACCTTGGCGAAGGTGTCGAGCGCGTTGACCACGGGGACGCCTCGCGAGCCGAGCATCGTGATGGCGACGCCGACGAGGATGGCCAGCAGGAGCACCTGCAGGAGCTGCCCGTCGACGAACGCCGACATGAACGAGGTGGGCACGAGCCCGAGGATGAAGTCGGTGAAGCCGTCGCCGGCAGTCGCGTTGGCGCTCTTGATGGTCTCCTCGGCCGCCGAGCCGTCGAAGGAGTCGACGTCGTAGCCGAGTCCTGCACCCGGTGCGACGACGTTGATGACGACCAGGCCGATGCCGAGCGCGAACACGGTCGTGATGTTGAAGTACACGACCGTGCGCAGGGCGAGTCCACCGACCTTGGCCAGGTTGCCGAGTCCGGCGATGCCGACGACGACGGTCGCGAAGATGGTCGGCGCGATGACGACCTTCACGAGGGAGATGAAGAGGGTGGCGAGCCACTGCATCTGCGCCCCGACGTCCGGGAAGACGATCCCGACGAAGATGCCGAGAGCGATGCCGATGAGCACCCAGAAGTAGAGCTGGTGCCAGAAGCGCTTGCGGCGTCGTGGCGCCGGCGGCGCCTCCTCGACGCTGACGGGTTCGTTCGACATGCGGGGCCTTTCCTCGGTGACTCAGGTCACCTCACCCTGACCGTGTGTGGCGGCGGTCACCATCGCTCGGGCTCTTTCTTCGGACGGGCTTGGGACAACGTGCAGAGCGCGACCCCGGGCGGTGTCTGCCGGTTCCACACGGTGGCCGGACGGCCCCGCATCCCGGCCGACGGCGTCGGTCCCCAGCACGCCCCACGCCCAAGCACTGCGCTGCGCTCCGTGCGGGGTGGTGCCCTCGTTCCTCATCAGGCGGGTGCGACACCGCCCGGACGCTCGCGCGAGCTGACAGTCACTGCCTAGGCTCGGCGCCATGTCCCGCCCTGGAGTGACCGGTGTGTCGCGCCGCGACGTTCTCGCGCTCCTGGCGCTCGGCGCGGCCGGGCTCTCACTCCCGTCCTGCGGGGCCTCGTTGCCGGCACCACCGCGTCCGCTGCGTCTCGGGGCCGGCCCCGAGGGTGCGGTCTACCGCGAGATCGGTGCGGCCTTCGTCGACGTCCTGGCCGAGCAGTGGCCTGGCAGCCGACCGGAGCTGGTGCCGTCGCAGGCCGCGGTCGAGAACGCCCGCCTGCTGCAGGGGGGAGACGTCGAGATCGCGTTCGTCAACGTCGACGTCGCCCGTCTGGAGAGCAACGACGTGGTCGCTCTGGCGCGCGTCTTCGACTCCGTCGTGCACGTCGTCGTGCCCGAGGACAGCGGCGTGGCCGTGTTCGGTGACCTGAGTGGCCGCCGGTTGGCCGGGGGTCTCGCGGAGTCCGGGACACGATTCGTGCTGAACCGGATGCTCGAGCTCACCGGGGTGGAGGCGGAGCTGGTGGAGCTGAGCCAGGCCGAGTCGGTCACGGCCCTGCGGACCGGTGAGGTGGACTGCGTCGTGAGCCTCACGGGCATGCCGACTCCCGCCGTGCAGCAGCTGGCCGCCGGTGGCGGGGTGCGGCTGCTCGACCTCGAGGAGGTGGCCGAACGCATGGCCCGGGAGTACCCGCTGCAGTACGCCGCCGTCCCGATCCCGTCGTCGGTGTACCCACCGCTGCGGGCGGCGGTCACCGTCGGGGTGCCCACCCTGCTGGCCACGATGCCGTCCTTCCCCGACGACGCGGCGGAGACGGTGACC
>JBQGDU010000651.1:0-7512 GCA_052039245.1 Aeromicrobium sp.
GATGATGTCGCGCGGGGTGCCCTCGGCGACGATGCGTCCTTCGGCGATGAGGACGAGCCGGTCGCACAGGTGCTGGGCCTCCTCCATGAAGTGGGTGACGAGGACGACGGTCGTGCCGTCGGCGCGCGCCTGCTCCACGACCTCCCACACGCCGCGACGCGAGCGCGGGTCCAGACCCGTGGTCAGCTCGTCGAGCAGGGCGAGACGAGGCCTGCCGATGAGTGCCAGCGCGACGGCGAGTCGCTGCTTCTGCCCGCCGGAGAGGTCGTCGTAGCGGTCGTCGAGCTTGCCACCGATGCCCAGACGCTCGGCCAGGGCGACGCCGTCGGCCGGCTCGTCGTAGAACGAGGCGTACAGCGCGAGGGCCTCCCGGGCGGTGAGCTTGGCCTGCAGCCCCGCCTGCTGGAGCTGCACGCCGACGAACCGGGTGATCTCCCGACGCTCGGCCACCGGGTCCAGTCCCGCGACGCGGACGGTACCGCCATCGGGCCGGCGCAGTCCGGCGATGCACTCGACGGCCGTGGTCTTGCCTGAGCCGTTGGGGCCGAGGATGCCGATCACCTCACCCTCAGCGACGTCCAACGACAGCCGGTCCACCGCGACGGTGGAGCCGTAGGTCTTGCGCAGGTCGCGCACCTCGATGAGTGACATGGCTCCAGCCTCGACGAGCCGCGTCGACGTCGGTATCCACCGATCGGCTGCCTTCGTCCTCCGGTCGGCCAACCCGCCCGACGACCTGTCCGTCCCGGCCTCGCCTCAGGCGGAGATCTCCCTCTCCCGGCCCAGGCGGGCACGGTCGGCCGCGGCCATGCCTCGCACGAGGGAGTCGCCGTCGCGGACCGCAGTGCCACCACGCCAGGTGCCGCGGACGCCGTGCTGGCGCAGCATGTAGCCGTAGTAGTCGTCGACCTCGACGTCCTTCGCGATCAGCGCCGGCACCTTGTCCGTGGTGATCTCGCCGGTGCTCTCGTCTACGTGGCGGGTGGCGGCGCCCGCCTCGACGTGGGCCCGGGCCTGAGCCTCTCGCAGACGCTCGCCGATGCGCTCGGTCCAGCCCGCGTAGAAGGCCGTGCGTGCGGTGCGGCCGTGCACGGGGCGGTGAGCGCCGGAGCGGATGTAGGCGTCGCCGTCGGTGACCATCTGTACCGCGAGCGAGGCGTAGAGCGACTTCACGACGTCGATGTCGGTGCCGAAGCCGTACAGCGTGACGCCGGTGTTGTCGCCGCGGATCGTGCAGCGTAGGTCGTTGGCGCGCGCGACCGAGAGCATCAGCGCCACGAAGCGCACGTTGGACTGCCGACCACTGTGCCCGAGGATCACCGTCTCGAACGTCGGCTGTGCCGCCGACTCGTCCTGCTCGTGCGCCGCCCGCGCCATGGCCAGGCCGATCGAGTGCGCCGTGGCGAGCTCCTGCGCCTTGGCCATGAAGGCGTCGCGCTCGGCCTCCGTGGAGGCTCCCTCGGCATGACGCAGCAGCTTGCCGACCTTGGCGAGCATGCCGTCGTCGACGCCGCGCGAGCGGTCCGCACCGACCTCGCGAAGAGCAGCGCGGAGCATGGCGGCGATCTCGACCCACCCCAGGTCCTCGAGCAGCTGCGCGAACGTGGCACGGAAGCCCTCGCCGTGCTGGTCGATGAGCACGCCGTCGACGCCGGTGTTGAGGTGGTGCGCCAGCTCGTGCACCACGACCAGCCCCCGCAGCGCCCACGCTCCCCCGCGCTCGCGCTGCGGCAGCCACATCCTGCCGTCGCGGTAGGAGGCCCGCTTGAACCCCGCGTGGGGCACGACGTCGACCGTCCTGGCCTCACGTCCACGGTAGGCGGACCCGAACTGCTTGGCCTGTTGCTGCAGCCGCTCCAGCGCGGCGTCGACGAACCGCGTCACGTCCGACGGACGCATGAACCTCGGCTCCGACTCGGGGGTGAACGTGACGACGCGATCCTCACCGCGTCTCAGCCGGACCTGGACGGTTCCGTCGTCGGGCGAGACGGCGTCGAGCCACGCGGCCACCATGTCCTCGGCGGCGTAGGTGTCCTCGGTGTCCGGATCGTTCATGGGCAGAACGGTGCCAGACGACCCCGACAGCCGGAGGTGGCGTCCCGTCCGGTCCGCGGCGTGTCAGCCGTGGTTCTTCTCGTGCACCAGTCGCAGGCCGGTGAGGGTGAGCCACGGGTCACGGGCGGTGACGCTGGAGCAGTGCTCGAGGATGACGTCGGCGTAGGAGCCGGTGGCGATGACGGCGACGTCGTCGGGGTCGGCGTCCATCGCGTCGATGGCCCGCTCGACGATGCCGTCGACGAGACCCGCGAACCCGAAGACCGCTCCTGCCTGCACCGCCTCCACCGTGTTCTTGCCGATGACGCTGCGCGGCTCGGCGAGCTCCACGGCCCGCAGCTGCGCGCCGCGGCGGGCCAGCGCGTCGAGCGACAGCTCGACGGCAGGGGCGATCGCACCGCCGAGGTAGCGGTTCCGGGCGTCGAGGACGTCGAAGATCGTGGCGGTGCCGTTCATGTCCACGACGACCGCGGGACCGCCGTACAGCTCGGCCGCGGCGAGTGCGTTGACGATCCGGTCCGCCCCGACCTCCCTCGGGTTGTCGGTGTGGATGGCGACGCCGGTCTTGACGCCCGGCCCCACGACGGAGACGGGGACCCCGGAGAAGTACCGGTCCAGCATCGCGCGCAGCTCCAGCTGGATCGACGGCACGGTGCAGCACATCGCCACCGCCGCGACGTCACCCAGGCCGGCCGTACGCACGAACCCGTGCGCCATCAGGTACCACTCGTCAGCCGTGCGAGCCGCGTCGGAGGAGACCGTCCAGTGATCGAGGAGCTTCTCCCCCTCGAAGACTCCGATGACCGACTGGCTGTTGCCGACGTCGAGGGTCAGGAGACTCATCGCTCGTCCACCGCCCGGAGCCCGGCCCTGGGGGCGCCTCCCGCGAGCTCCGTGCAGGGCGGTACCCCCAGCCCGGCACCCCCGCCGGAGGCGACCATCCTCGGCGTCCAGCCGATGCCGGCGCTCACAACGAGCTCGGGACGAGCGGGTTCACCGCGATGTCGCGGCGCCCCGCCTCCGTGACGTCCCCGCGGACCAGCTCACCGCCGGCGGTCCCCGGCAGCACCTCGGCCGGGTCCGAGCCGGTGCCGATCACGTGGTTGTCGGCGTCCACGAACACGACGCTCGGCCGATGGGTCCGCGCCTCGGCGTCCTCCATCTGTCCGTACGCGATGAGGATGACCAGGTCGCCCGGGTGGACCAGGCGGGCGGCGGCACCGTTGATGCCGATGACGCCGGAACCCCGCTCGCCCGCGATCGTGTACGTCTCCAGGCGGGCGCCGTTGTCGATGTCGACGATGTGCACGAGCTCCCCGGGCAGCAGGTTCGCGGCGTCGAGCAGGTCCGCGTCGACGGTCACGGAGCCCACGTAGTGCAGGTCGGCCTGCGTGACGGTGGCGCGGTGGATCTTCGAGGTCATCATGGTGCGCAGCATGGTCAGGCTCCTTCGTTGGCGCGTCCCGCGGCGGAGCCGAGGACGAGGCCGATGTTGTCGAGCAGGCGAGGCGTCCCGACGCGCGCGGCGACGAGCAGCCTGGCCTCCTGCCCCGGCACGGGCGTGCCGAGGTCGAGGTCGGTGAGGGTGAGGTAGTCGGGGACGACGCCCTCGGCGTCGAGCACCGCGCGGGCCGCGGAGAGCACGGCGTCGGGCCCCTGCGTCGCCGCGGCGACGCCGGCGTCGAGGGCACGGGACAGGACGGCGGCGCGCTGGCGA
Source organism: Aeromicrobium sp. (assembly GCA_052039245.1). Taxonomy (GTDB): domain Bacteria; phylum Actinomycetota; class Actinomycetes; order Propionibacteriales; family Nocardioidaceae; genus Aeromicrobium. The sequence continues at coordinate 3,773 of JBQGDU010000651.1, forward strand.
TCGGCGGCGTCGAGGTAGACGTTGCGCGAGCTCATGGCGAGGCCGTCGGCCTCCCGAACGATGGGACAGCCCACCACGTCGACGCCCATCGCGAGCTCGCGCGCCATCTGTCGGACGAGCACGAGCTGCTGGAAGTCCTTCTCGCCGAAGACCGCGACATCCGGGCGCACGAGCCCGAACAGCTTGGCCACGACGGTGAGCACGCCGCGGAAGTGCGTGGGTCGCTGGGCTCCCTCGAGGACCTGGCCGAGCGGACCGGCGTCCACGACGACGGAGGCGCCCGGCCCGTCGGGGTACATCGTCTCCACGGACGGCGCGAGCACGACGTCGACGCCGGCCTCGTCGCACCGTGCCAGGTCGGCCTCGAACGTCCGCGGGTAGGCCTCGAAGTCCTCTCCCGGGGCGAACTGCGTCGGGTTGACGAAGATCGACGTGACGAGGGTGTCGGCAAGCGGTCGGGCGTGCTTCATGAGCTGCACGTGGCCGTCGTGCAGGGCCCCCATGGTGGGGACCAACGCCACGGCTCCACCCGCGCCGGCGCCGATGTCGCTGTGGGCGGCGAGCTCGGCCGGAGTGTGGACGACGGTGGGCACGTCAGACCTCGACCGTCGGGTGCGCGGCATTCCCCATCGAGCCCTCGCCGGTGGCCTCGTGCACCGCGGCGGTCGTGGCCGCGTCGAGCCGGCCGTCCGCGTGGGCGCGCTCGGCCGTGGCGCGGGCGAGCGCCGCGTAGGCGTCGAGCGTCGACGACGGGGCGGCGGCGAGTGCGTCCACATGAGCCCGGACCGTGGTGACGTCACCCCGGGCGACAGGGCCGGTGAGCGCGGCGTCGCCCAGCTCGAGCGCGTTGGCGAGGGCAGCCTCCAGCAGCGGACGCAGGACGTCGGCTGCACTCGTGGCGTCGTCCTCCGGGGTGCCCAGGCCGTGCAGCAGCTCGAGTGACTGTGCCACGAGCGTGACCAGGTGGTTGGCGCCGTGCGCGAGGGCGGCGTGGTAGCGGACCCGGTCGACCTCGTCGACCCAGAGGGCCGAGCCACCCAGCGTGGCGACGAGCTCGGCGGCCACCTCACGCTCGGCGTCGCCGGCGGTGAGACCCCAGACGCAGGACCGGTCGAGGTCGGCGGTGCTCCCCGTGAACGTCATGGCCGGGTGCAGCGCGACGGGTCGCGCACCGTGCCGCGTGAGCGACTCCAGAGCCCCGAGACCGTGCCGTCCGCTCGTGTGGGCGACGACGGTGCCGGGACGGACGGCACCGGCGCCGGCGAGCTCCTCGGCCACCGCGACGAGTGCGTCGTCCGGAACCGCCAGCACGAGCACGTCGGCCAGCTCGGCGACCTCGGCGACCTCGAGCACGCGAACGCCCGGGAGCATCGTGGCGGCGCGCAGGCGCGACGCCTCGGACCGGGCGCTCACCCCGACGATCGGATGGCCTGCGGCGCGCAGGCGGGCGGCGACGACCGAGCCGACGCGGCCGGCTCCGATCACGCCCACGGCAGGACGCTTCATGGTGTGGTGCCTCTCGTTCCAGTCCCTGACGGGTACCAGACAATGTGACGCCCTCATCGTATCTCGCCCTCCGTACCCGAGCGGCGCCGAGTGCGGCAGGTCACACGCTGGGCACCGTGCTGCATAGGGTCGGGACATGCCACGGAACGCGACGCCCCTGGACGCCCTCGCCGAGAGCTGGCTGGAGACCCTGCTCGCGCTGACACCGGAGCTGCACGTCGAGCTGGGCCGCCCCGGTCGCGAGGGCGAGTACTCCGACCTCTCCCCCGACGGTCACGCCGCCCGGGCCGAGGCGATGCGCGAGACGTTGCGGCACGTGGAGCGGACCGAGGTGCACGACGAGGAGGACGAGGTCACCCGAGCGGAGCTGCAGCGGACACTGGGCCTCGCGCTCGCCCGCCACGAGGCCGGTGAGTGGCGTCGCGACCTGGACACGATGGACTCGCCGGTCTCCGCCGTGCGCGACGTCTTCGACCTCATGCCCACCGACACCGCGGACGACTGGGCGGCCGTCGCCGTACGGCTCGCGAACGTCCCCGCGGCGCTCGCCGGATACGTCGCCTCCCTGCGTTCGGGCATGGAGCACCGGCAGACGCCTGCCGTCCGCCAGGTGCACGCCGTGGCCGGACAGGCCGAGCGGCTCGCCGGTGACGCCTCGTTCTTCACCACGCTCGTCGCGCGGGCGGACGTCCCCGGCCCCCTGCTGCATGACCTCGAACGTGGGGTCGCGGCGGCCCGCGCCGCCTATGCGTCGGTGCAGACCTTCCTGCGAGCCGAGCTCGCGCCGGTGGCCCGCGCCGAGGACGGTTTCGGCCGCGAGAGGTACGCGCTGGCCTCCGAGCAGTTCATCGGCGTCGCCGTGGACCTCGACGAGACCTATGAGTGGGGCCTGGACGAGCTCTCTCGCATCACCGCCGAGCAGGAGGTCGTGGCGGCGCAGATCGTGCCGGGAGGGACCCTCTCCGCCGCCGTGGCGAGCCTCGACTCCGATCCCGGCCGCTCACTCCACGGCACCGAGGCCCTCCGCGCCTGGATGCAGGAGCGGAGCGACCACGCGCTGGACGCTCTCGGCGGGACCCACTTCGACGTCCCGCCGCTGCTGCGTCGTCTGGAGTGCTGCATCGCGCCGACCCAGGAGGGCGGCATCGACTACCCGCCGCCGAGCGAGGACTTCTCCCGCCCGGGACGCATGTGGTGGAGCGTGCCCGAGGGCGTCGAGCAGTTCACGACGTGGCAGGAGCTGTCCACCGTCTACCACGAGGGAGTGCCGGGACATCATCTCCAGCTCGGCACCGCCATGCTCGAGACCGACCGGCTCAACGCGTGGCGGCGTCTGAGCTGGAACTCCGGACACGGCGAGGGGTGGGCGCTGTACGCGGAACGACTCATGGCCGACCTGGGCTTCCTCGACGACCCCGGTGATCGATTCGGCATGCTCGACGCCCAACGGATACGGGCGGCGCGAGTCGTCATCGACATCGGTGTCCACCTCGGCAAGCCGCACCCCGACGGCGACGGCACCTGGACCGGCGATAGAGCGTTCGAGTTCCTCGCCCGACACTGGACGGCACCGGAGCCGTACGTCCGCCACGAGGTGCTGCGCTACCTCGGCTGGGCCGGGCAGGCCCCGTCCTACAAGGTCGGGCAGCGGCTGTGGGAGCAGCTCCGCGACGACTGGAGCCGCGCACACGGCTCCGACCTGCGCGAGTTCCACCGACAGGCACTCGGCCACGGGTCCATCGGGATGGGAACGCTGCGCGACGTCCTCCTGAGGGGGACCGACTCAGCCCCGCGCTGACGGCAGGAGCCCGGCGACGAGGGCGTCGACGACGGCGTCGAGGTCGGCGTCGGGCAGGAGCGGGACGGTGAGCCGGTCCAGCAGCAGTCCGTCGATCGCGTAGTGGAACAGGGCGATCTCGTCCCGGTCGCCGGGCAGTCCCTCGGCGACGTTGAACGCCACGTCGGCCTCGAAACCTGCGCGGCGCCAACGGCTGAACGTCTCGGCCAGCTCGGGCCGGCGCGCGCACTCCAGGCGCAGCTCGAACAGCGCGAGCGTGACGTCCCTGTTCTCGCTGAGGCGACGGACGATGTCGCGGATGTAGTGCGCGAAGGCGGCGCGGTCGTCACCGCCGGAACGCTCCGGCGCATCAGCGGGATCGGGCGCGAGGCGTTCACCGATGCGATCCATCAGCAGTCCGACGAGGGCCGCGCGGGAGCGCGCGTAGTTGGACGTG
>JBQGDU010000652.1:0-1981 GCA_052039245.1 Aeromicrobium sp.
GCGACCCGCTGCACCGCCCGGCCCCCGCGCTGGTCGAGATCGCCGACTCCGGCTCCTCCTTCTCCGGGGAGGGCGCCGACGGCACCCCCGTCCCCGAGGTCAAGCGTCCGGTCGCCACGGTCGGCGTCGTCGGCACCGGCACCATGGCGTCCGGCATCGTCGAGGTCTTCGCCAAGGCCGGCCACGACGTCGTCTTCGTCGGCCGCAGCGACGAGAAGGCGCAGGCCGTCCAGGCGCGGATCGAGAAGAACCTCGATCGCGCCATCGCCAAGGGCAAGCTGGACGAGGACGGCAAGTCCGACGTCATCGACCGCCTCACCGCGGCCACCGAGCGGGAGGCGCTCGGTGACGTCGACATCGTCGTCGAGGCGATCGCGGAGGACCTGGAGGTCAAGCTCGAGCTCTTCCGCGACCTCGACCGGATCTGCAAGCCCGGAGCGATCCTGGCCACCACCACGTCGTCGCTCTCGATCGCCGAGTGCGCCGCTGTCACGTCCCGCCCCGGCGACGTCATCGGCATGCACTTCTTCAACCCGGCACCGGTGATGAAGCTCGTCGAGGTCGTGTCCGCGAACAGCACGTCCGCAGAGGTGGCCGAGACCGTCAAGGCGCTCTGCCTGGACATCGGCAAGCACCCGGTCTCGTGCGGTGACCGCGCGGGCTTCATCGTCAACGCCCTGCTCTTCCCGTACCTCAACGACGCCGTGAAGCTCCACGAGTCGGGCACGGAGATGAAGGAGATCGACGAGGCGCTCAAGGCCACGCAGCTCCCGATGGGACCGTTCGAGCTGTTGGACGTCGTCGGCAACGACGTGTCGCTGGCGATCCAGCAGAGACTCGTCGCCTCGTTCGGGCACGACGGCTGGACGCCGGCCGCCTCGCTGGAGACGGTCGTCGCCGTGGGCACGCTCGGACGCAAGAGCGGAGAGGGCTTCCACACCTCCGGAGGGGTGTTCGTGCGGGTCGGCCGGTCCCGAGGGGCCGGCCGACGTGCGTCATCGGCGTGACTCGTCCGGGGGAGGCTCGTTGCACTCGACGGGAGGGGCGTACCCAGGAGTGACAGCATGGAACTGGCCGGCACGACGATGGCCCAAGCGCTGGAACGCGTGGCCAGAGGCGTCCGCGTGACGACCCTCGTGGCTCTCGCGGTGGTCGCGACCTTCGCGATCGCGTACGGCCAGTTCGATCGGTCCTGGGGTGTCGTGCCGCTCACCGACGGAGCTGCTCCCGCCTCGGCGGACGTCGTCGTGGTCGGCACGTCCACGACGCACTAGCCGGTGTCGGCGAGGTGGGCGTCGACGGACGTCGTCGACGGCCGCTCGCACCGGTACTGTGGTGTGGTGCTCAGGCAGCAGCGATTTCGGGGCCCCCGGCCGGGTGATGGCCGCGGGGTCGTCGACGTGCGCTCGTAGCGCAACAGGTCTCCGCAGGCACGGCCGGGGGAAGTTCCCCTCCTGTGACCACCTGCCACCCTCTTGGAGACCTTCCGATGTCGCACGCCGACTACCTGACCCCTGACCAGCTCTGCCGCGCGCTGAACCTGCGCGACCTCACCGATCCCGCTCAGGGCGGGCACGTCATGCAGACGCTCCTCGCGTCCGTCGTGCGTGCGCTGCAGTCCGAGTGGGGTGCTTCGGTCCGTTCCGTGCGCAGCTCACCGATCGTGCCCGTGCGTGAGAACTACGACCGCCTGGGCTACGACCCCGGCGACGTCACCCGTGCCCGTCGGTACACCCGTTACGTCAGCCCCACCGTGATGCTCCGCAGCCACACGAGCGCTGGGCTCCCGGCCGCCCTCGAGGACTACGCGGGGCGTGCGGAGGTCGATGAGCTGGTCGTGGCTCCGGGCCTGGTCTACCGGCGAGACGTCGTCGATCGCAGCCATGTGGGCGAGCCCCACCAGGTCGATCTCTGGCGCATCCGCAGCACACCGGACACGAGCGACGAGGACATGCTCAGGATGATCGGCCGCCTGGTCGAG
>JBQGDU010000653.1:0-1850 GCA_052039245.1 Aeromicrobium sp.
ATGGCCCAGCCGCCGCTCAGCCGGATCATCAAGCAGCTCGAGCGAGATCTCGGCTCGCCACTGTTCGACCGGACGACCCGCTCGGTGTCCCTCACGTCCGCGGGACGCGCCCTGCTGGGTCCGGCCCAGGACGTCGTGGAGGGCTGCCAGCTCGCTCGAGGTGCCGTGCGAGCCGCGGGTCAGGGCGAGAGCGGACTGGTCCGCCTCGGCTTCGCCGGACCGTCCTCGCACGTGCTGGTCGGCTCGCTCAGCCGGTTGGTCCGCCAGCAGCACCCGGGGATCGAGCTGCGTCTGCAGAGCAGCGCGTACGCCTACGAGGCCCTGCGTCTCGTGCTGGAGGGCGGCCTGGACCTCGCCCTGGTCCGCTGGACCCGCCAGCCACCGGAGATCGCCTACCGCACGGTGCTGGTGGAGACCCACGTCCTGGCCGTCCCACACGACCACCGGTTCGCCGATCGTGAGTCGGTGCGGATGGAGGAGTGCCGTGACGAGCCGTTCGTCTCGCTGCCCGCCGACCCCGGCTCGAGCGTTCGCGACAGCTTCCTCAAGTCCGCGCACGAGGCGGGGTTCACGCCCAACATCGTGCAGGTGGCGCCGGACTCCTGGACGGCCATGGCTCTCGTGGCGGCCGGGGTCGGCGTCAGCTTCGCCTTCGACTCGGTGACCTCGAACGTCTCGCTGAAGGGGCTGACCCACAGCCCGGCGATCGAGGGGCTGGAACCGTCCTACCTGCGACTCGCGTGGCGCAAGGACTCCACGGACCCCGCCCTGCGCGAGGTGCTCAAGGCTGCCGAGCAGGCCCTGCCGACGCCCGAGGACGCCCCCGCGGCGCAGGCACGGGGCTGAGGGTCACCGCGCCACTCCCACCAGCCCGAGCTGGGAGGCGGAGGCCACCAGCCGCCCCTCGGCGTCGAAGATCTCTCCGCTGCCGAGCACGCGCCCGTGCGCCATCGACGCGACCGTGGCGTCGAACTGGTGCCAGTCGCCGAGGTCGGGTCGCCCGTGCAGCACGAGCGAGTGGCTGAGGCTGAGGATCCGGCTCCCCGAGGCGTGCCGCGGGACACCGAGGACGAGGAAGGCCCCCTCGAGCAGGCTCATGTCGGTGAGGTAGGCCAGGAGCGCGGCCTCGACGACCGGGTCGTCGGGCAGCGTCCCGGCGGCCCGCACCCACACCGACTGCCGACCCGGCCCCTCGGGACGCTCACCGCTTCGCACGTACGGCGGCTCGACGGTCGGTCGGAAGTCCACCGGTCGGGGGCGGCGCCACCACGACGGCACCCGGTCGTCGTCGCCGAACCGCTGGTCGATGCCCGCCAACCCGTCCGGCCCCGGCACCGACCTGGCGGCACTGCGGTCGAAGGAGGGCAGGTCCGAGCGGACCTGTCCCCACCGCGTCGTCGCCGTGAAGAGCTCCCGACCCTCCTCGTCCCGGGCCGTGGCACGCCGCAGCGACATCGACGCGGAGCCGGAGACCCGCTCGACCTCCCAGAGGATCGGCCGGTCGGTCGGCACCCCCTGCACGAACTCGGCCTGCAGGCCGAGGAGCTCCTGACCCTCGGCGACGGTCCGACCCCCGGCGACGACCGCCTGGGCGAGCAGCAGGCCGCCGTAGACCCGTCCCGCCGGCTGCTGCTGCACGGCCCCCACCCAGCGCGTCACGTCAGCGGCAGTTCCGTCCAGAGGGTCCAGGTCGACCAGCCGCAGGAAGTCCTCGAGGGTCACGGCGTCAGTGCGGTCGGAGGGCTCGGTGGTCGAGCGTGGGGATCCGTTCATCGGTTCATCGTGCCGGAGGATTTTGCCGACGTCGAGATCAATCAGAATCTATTGATACCCGTCCAACATGAGTGACC
>JBQGDU010000654.1:0-2019 GCA_052039245.1 Aeromicrobium sp.
GATGCTGCGCCGCATGCGCGAGATCTCCGCCCGGATCGTCACCTCGTGGTCGTCGCTCCCGAAGACCGCCCGACTGAGCCGGCGAGCCGACGTCCCCTCCGACCCGGCCGCCACGAGCAGTCGCAGGATCTGAGCCCTCCGCACCGTGAGCGGGACGCGCCACGGCACGCCGTCGCGACGCACCTCCAGCACGGGCGGCGGACCGTCCTCGATGGTCGCCACGAGTCCGACGTCAGACCCCACCTCGCGCATCAACCAGCCGTCGCCGACCGCCTCGGGCAGGCACAGTCCCACACCGGGCACCAGCTGGGCGACGGTCGGCCGCGGCACACCGACGCGCTCCGGGGCCCGGACCCCCGTGGACTGCACCACCCAGCCGTCGGAGTCGACGAGCAGGTGTGGATCGCGCACCCCTGCGAGGACGGGTTCGGCACGACGTCGGATGCTCTCGTGACGCTGCTGCAACCGCGCCCAGAGCGTTGCCCTGGCCAGCTGCACCACCATCTCCACGAGGGCCGTGAGCGCGGGATGCATCGTCATCGCCGGGCCGCTGATGTCGACGATGCCGAGCAGGTCGCCCGTCGCCGGGTCGTGCAGGGGCGCGGCGGTGCAGTACCACGGGATCTGCCCCTCCTCGAAGTGCTCCGCCGAGAACAGCTGCACCGGGGCCGCCTCCGCGATCGCGGTGCCGATCGCGTTCGTGCCGACGCGAGCCTCCGTCCAGACCGCGCCCTCGGCGAAGCCCAGCGAGTCTGCACGCATCCGCACGCCCACTGCTCCCCGGCGCCAGAGGATGACGCCGTCGGCATCGGTGACGACGACGAGGAACTGTGACGCGTCCGCGACCGAGGTGAGCGAGGTGAACACGCCGTCGACGACGTGCCGCAGGGGTGATGACGCGCGCCGGCGCTCCACCTCGGCAACCGAGCAGGGCTCGCGTCGGCGCGGGCCGCCCGACGCCATGCCCGACCCGAGCACCCGCTGCCAGGAACGAGCGACGACCGGTCTCGGACGTTGCTCGGGCTGCAGTCCGCTCAGCACCGCGTCGTGCACGCGGCGCAGCTCATCGGCGTGGTGGCCGAGGTCGACGCCAGGCGCCACAGCGGCGAAGCCCGAGGATCCCATGACTCCAGGGTGACCGGCGCCACGTTGCAACGACGTGCAACGCTTCCGCGGCGGCCTCCCGCGCGCTGTGCTGTCGGTCACACCCGAACCCGGAGGACTGAGTCATGACCGAGCTGCTGGAATCCCCCGAGGCCTCGACCGCACCCGACCCTGCCGCACAGGTCGACCAGTGGTTGGCGAGCTTCGAGGACGCGCTGACACGTGGCGACACGAGCCGTGCCGCAGAGCTCTTCGCGCCCACGAGCTTCTGGCGCGACCTGATCGCCTTCACCTGGAACATCACCACGGTCGAGGATCGCGCCGGCGTGAAGGACCTGTTGGACAACGTCCTGCTCGACGTCGCGCCCAGCGGCTTCGTCGCGCTGGAGCCCCCCACCCGGGCCGACGGCGTGACCGAGGCGTGGATCGCTTTCGAGACGTCGACCGGACGGGGCAAGGGCCACCTGCGTCTGACCGAGGAAGGTGCCTGGACCTTGCTCACGACCCTCCGGGAGCTCAAGGGCCACGAGGAGCCGGTCAACGGACGACGTCCGCGCGGCACCGAGCACGGAGCCGTCCGCAACCGTCGGTCGTGGAAAGAGCAGCGCGCCGACGAGGACGCCGCTCTCGGGCGCACCACGCAGCCTCACACCGTGGTGATCGGTGGCGGTCAGGGCGGGATCGCCCTCGGTGCGCGGCTCCGCCAGCTCGGTGTGCCGGCCGTCGTGCTCGACGCCCACGATCGTCCCGGGGACCAGTGGCGTGGCCGGTACAAGACGCTCTGCCTGCACGATCCCGTCTGGTACGACCACCTCCCCTACCTGCCGTTCCCCGCGAACTGGCCGGTCTTCGCCCCCAAGGACAAGATCGGCGACTGGCTCGAGTCCTACGTCAAGGTCATGGAGGTGCCCTACT